>JAPLNJ010001002.1 GCA_026692885.1 Planctomycetota bacterium
CTGCCAGTGCCGCAGGTCCTTGCTGGTGTAGCACTCCCAGCCTTTCGTTCCCCGCTGTCGATTGCTCATGCTCGCGACCATGATGTACCGGGCGTTCGGGACGTCCGTGAAAACGAACGGATCGCGGATGCGCAGGTCGGCCACATCGAGCAAAGCTTCGTCGTCGGCCAGAGCATCGCCGCGGTTCATGTCCGCGGCGCAAACCAGCAACGCGATCGTCAACACCGCGCGCGTGGATCGACTCATGGCTCAGCTCCTGGTTCAGGTTCGTCCGTTCAACCCGAGGTGATTCTACCGCAATGGAGTCCGGAATTGAACCAACTCGCCTGCAGGTACACGGTCAGGAACATACGATTTCACATTTGGATCGCGGCGGCGAATGACGCGGGCGGCCGGTGCTTAGGGGGCAATGGGAACCTCCTGCGACGTTTGCAGCGTCACCGGTCCCAGCAGGCCGGATTCCACCAGGGGAGAGTCCTTCTTCCAGAGCCGCCAGCTGGTGAACGTATGGCGGCCGGTCGGGCTGGGCTTGCCCTCCTGGACCCATTGAGGCCAGGACTTCAGCGTGCCGTTCGGGTTGCGGTCGCTGTCCTCGGGCAACTGCTCGTCGCCGATCATGCGGTTGATCCAGAGGTTGACCACTTTGACCTCCAGGGTGTTTTGACCGGGCGTGAGGACGTCGGTCACGTCCACGCAGAACGGCGGCTTCCAGAGGATGCCCAGGTCGCGGCCGTTGAGCTTCACCTCCGCCATCACGGCCACCCGGCCGAGATCGAGTTGGCAGCGCGGCGCGCTGTTCGCCGCGGCGGTACTCGGCGGCTGCCAGGCGAACGTCGTCTGGTAGACCGCCGTGCCGGAGAAGTACTTCATGCCGGGATCGGAGTGCTCGCTCCAGGAGATCAACGTATCCAGTGTTAGCCGCTCCGGCACGCCGCCGCCCGGGGCAAATTGCAGGGTCCACGGGCCGCGGACTTCCACCGGACGGGGCACGGCGTCGATCGTCACCCGCTGCGAGCGGCCCGACGCCCTGACCAGTTCGTACTGACCGGGCTCGCAGGCTTCCAGCCGCACGCGGCCCTCCGTGTCGCGGCGGACCTGGGCGACCGCGACCGGTGGCGCGGGGCCGGCGACAAAGTCAATCGTCTCCGGGTCGGTGCCCGTGAGATGGTGTTGCTTGCCGGCAAACGTGTAGTCGACATCGAGCGTCTTGACGATGCCGAAAGCCGGATCGTCGCCCGCGGCCATGCGGGCGACCGGGAAGTCATTCTCCCCGGCGTCCAGCAGTCGCTGCAACTTCTCCCGTACATCCCGGGTCCGCTGGGGATCGTCGAGCATGCCGTATCGCGCCTTCTCCACGTGCGCGCCCGCGGCATTGCGGCCCAGCACGATGGTTTCCCCGTCGCGGGACTTGGCAGCGAACGGCTGATCGTCGATGCTGTAGTCGACCACCAGTGTCTTCACGACATGCTCTGCCGGATCGCCTCCTTCGGCCATCGCCGTGACGGGAAAACTGACTTCCTTGGCGTCAGCCTTGGCTTGGACGGCCTGGGTCACGTCGCGGGTTCGCTGGGGATCGTCGAGTACGCCATAGCGGGCTTTGCGCACGACGACCTTCGGCGCCGGCTCCGACGCCGCGGAGAGAATCGGCTGGCCGTTGCGCCGCACTAACACCACCGAATCGTCGGCCACGGCGGGGCGGCGGAAGACGACGAATACCGACCCACTCGGTTCCAAAGTGAGTGCGACTTGGGTGACGCCGTCTTTCTGCTGGTAGACGCCGGCGGGCTCGATCCGCCCGCTCTCCGGGCACCACAACTCCGGAACCTTGCCGGCCACGCGGAAGGCACAGGTTGCGGTGGCCCCCTGCGGCCGGTCGTTAGCCACGAAGTAGATCTCGGCATTGGCAATGGTGCGGTGGTGGAAACGCCACCGCTGCGAACAGAGGAAGTCGGGTTGAATGCCGCTCTGCTGCAAGACCTTCTCCGGCGGCAGGCCCCACATGATCCGTCCGCGGCCGAAGGCGTGCTCCTTGACATTCTGCCCATCGCAATCGCCCCAAAGCTCGTCGGCCAGACGCTGTACCTGTTGATCGCACTGCGGGTAGCCGCTCAAGCCAGGCGACTTCAAGGGCCGTGGGCCGAGTACAGTTGCCCCGGCCTCGACCAGTTCTTTGAGCTTCTCGATCAACTGCGGCGTCATCTCCCGCTGTCCGGAGAGGACGAGAATCCGGTAACTCATGCCATCGGGCAGAACGATGCGACCGTCGCGGACCGACATCCGGGTGAAGACGGCGTCGTCCGTGCATTCGTCCCAATCGTAGCCGGGACGCGGATAGTTGCCGAAACCCTGCGGCGGCGATTGTCCCTGGAGATGGCAGATGTCGGCGACGAACAGACCTTGGCGCAAGAGGAATTGGCACCGGGCCAGATACTCGTGCCACGCGCGGGATTGCTCCCACCACGTCTGGGTGCGCTCGTAGTGCTGGCCCCACGGACCCATCGTCATGCCCGGCTTATAATCGAGCCACGGCTGCATGGCGTAGCGATGGAAGACGAAGCGGTTGATGCCCTCGCACAGCGCACGGTCGCCGAGGGCCTTGAGCAATGCCGGATGCTCGCGCCAGCGTTCCTGGTCCCCGGAGGTGAAGGCTTCCGCGCCGATGATCCGCTTGCCGTAGACGTGTCCGGCGGAGGCCATGCCGCGGCAGGTCTCGATGGCGCCGCCGTTGGGAGTCCAGAACTCGCCCATCGGCTCGTCCGCCTGACCGCCGTAGGGGATGCAATCGCATGGCCCCCCGTAGGCTTCGACTGTGAACCGCATGCCGTGGGCGTTGGCCAGGCGGTGGAAATGCCCGGCGTAGTTCTCGACGACCAACTCGGAGATCGTCCGCCGGACGTCCCACAGGAACCGCTCGGAAGCCTCCAGACTGCCCACGACGCGGCCGGTGAACACCGGTAGGTAGGGCGTCATGTCATAGCCGCGGCGAGACTGGAACTCGTCGCGCATCTTGGCAGTCCAATTCTGGCTGCCGTTCTCCCAGCTGTCGATGTGGGTGGCGACCAATCCGCCGGGCGCACGCTGGGTAGTGACGCCCGTATCGGCCGCCAGCAAGGCCATCATACCGTTGAAACTGGCCTCGATGCCTTCCTTGCTGAGCTTGTCGCACTCCCATCCGCGGCCGGTGGCGGGCGCCGGGGCGTTCTGGGCGCCGGTGCCCGTGTGGCCGATGCGCAGGATCGTCCACGAGCCCGCTGGCACGTCCCACACCAACCGTCCCTCGGCGTCCATGTGGGCACTCAAGTTCGTGACGGCGGTTTGCGGAACGACGTCCTGCGGCGACAGCTCGCCCTTGGCCGCCTTGGGCTGGGAGCGGCGTTGGAAGGCGGCCTTCCTTTCGATCTCGGGGATGCGATAGTCGCCCACCGCAGGAATCGCCTGCACGGCGATGTCGCGGTAGAAACCGGCCGTGGCGGGCGGCTTGGGCAGCACGCCTTCAAAATGCTTCGGGCCCTCGACGGCGGTTTCCGTCCACACAACCTCCTGCATCGCCTCTTCCGGCTTCACCCACGGCCCGCCGCTGCCGTTCCAGCCGGCGCCGTCGTTCATGTTGATCTCCAGGCCGAGCCGATTGGCCTCGGCGTGGACGTGACGGAACAACTCGCGCCATTTCGGGCTCATGAAATCCACCGGCCCGACCGGCGCGCCTTGGTCCACCTCCATGATCAGACCGCCGCCGATGCCGGCGCGCCGCATCGCCTCCAGGTCAGCGGTGATCCCTGCACGGGTGATGTTGCCGTTGAGCCAGAACCAGTAGACCCAAGGCCGGGCCGAATCGGGCGGCTGGCGGAAGCCCAGTTCCAGAGAGACTTCGCTCTTCGCCGTAGCGATCTCCGCAGCGAGGGCCAGTCTCGTCGCTGCCAGAATCGCAAGAACTGCCACCCATCCCCACGCCCGACTTCGGTAGTTCGTTGTCATCGGTCTAATCCTTGTCTAATCCTTGAGGCACAATACTTGCTTTGAACGGACTGTCGTGACCTCCAGCGCCAACAACTTGCCGAGGTTCTCGATCTGGCGGGCGATGTAGCCCATGCCGACGACGCAGTGATACGCCGGGTCGTGAACGTTCCAGGACTCGACAAAACTCCACGCTCCGATCTCGACGCGGCACCGGTTGTTCATGCTGCCGATCTCCCGCATCGGACCCCACACCGACTCGTCCTCGGCCACCACTAGCACCAAACGCTATTTTGGCCCTTGTAAAGAATGAGACTTAACGGTTCAGCAGGGACAGGGTGCGAGACAAGGGGTCAGACGTACAGATTTCAGTTTTCGCGGTCGTGTGCTCAAGCCCTCAAACGGCCTTCTGCCCGCGAAAACTGAAATCTGTACGTCTGACCCCAGCTGGCGGTCCGTCTATGCGAAACCGTAAAACCCCATTCTTGACACCGACAACCCCGAAAACCGTTTGGCACTAGTTTAGGCCGGCCCTCGGCCGCGTGCACGACCGGGTACTGGGGCTTCGCTTAGGCTCAGCCGCCAGCCACCCGGACCGTTGCCAGTACGGACAGCAGTGCGCAACCTTACGATC
>JAPLNJ010001003.1 GCA_026692885.1 Planctomycetota bacterium
CGATAGCTTCACGACTTTCCAGATCGCCACGGCTTCCACGCTGCAGGGCCAATTTAGGCAACTGGTCTTTCCGTCGGTCACGGCCGGTGTGGGCGGTCGGTTGGAGGTGCGTATGACCTACGCGGGCCTGAAGACCGGCTGGACCGCGGTCCTCAACGGGATGGAGGTCCGGGACACGACCGCGGGAACGAATACCGTGCAACTCATCACGTTCACGGGAGTGGCACCGTTGGCAGCCGATGGCTTGACCACGGACACCTACACCGGCACGAATGCACCGCCCAATGCGCTGCTGACCGTGACCACGACCCACGGAACGATGCTCCCACCGGCCGACAGTTTCGACCTGGACCCGTACCTGCAAGGCGTGCAGGTGCTTTCGGACAGCAGCGGCACCTTCACGTTCCGCATTGCCCGGCCGTCAGGGACGGGCGGGGGGATCGCGACGATCACGGCCTGGGATGTCGGCGGGCGGTCGTATGGCACGGCGACTCAGACCTATACCGTGGCGCCCGAGCGACGCTTCGACTTCAATACCTCGAATTCGCCGACGGCGCCCGATTATCTCGGTGTCTTGCCGGACGCGGTGTCGGCGTTGGACGTGTCCAGGACCGGCTACGGCTGGTCCGCGGCAACGCCGGTGCGTGCGGTGGATGCTGTGCAGTCCATCGACTTAGTGCGCCGCGATTTCCATGTGGCTCAGATCGGCACGTTCCAGATCCAAGTCACGCCCGGCGTCGAGTACAGCCTGCGGGCTTTGTTTGGCGAGCCGATCGGCGATGTTCTGAACACCACGACGGGCCAGTTGGGCGGCAGCGGGCCTGTCTTCCCCGAAGGCAGCAGCGGTGATGCGGCGCATCTGCCGACCAGTCTCACGACGATCACGATCACCGCCGAGAACGGGAAGACGATCAGCTTCCCGAAGCCGTGGCTCAACGTGTTCCAGTCTTGGACCTTGGTCGGGGCCGCTGACGCTGACAACGACGGCATTCTGAACCTCACCTTCACGGCCACGACCTCGGCCTCAAATGGCGTCTCTCCGTATTTCGCGTTGGCTGCACTGGCCGTTTTGCAGGGCCCCGTTGCCCCTGCCGATAACTTCCAGTTGTTGGCTCCGGACGCAGCGACTACCGCGGCTCCAGGCGAGGTCCTGAGCTTGGCGGCACTGGGACCGATCTTCGCGGAAGCGCGCGCCCGCTGGCAGGCTTTCGGTCTGACCGAGGCCCAGTTGGCGGCGTTACGGGCGGTGACCTACGGCGTCACGGATCTACCCGGCCTGGAGTTGGCGTCGGCCGACGCGGCCGACCACTTGATCGTGGTCGACCAGCAGGCAGCTGGCCGCGGCTGGTTCCTCGATCCCACGCCCTGGGAGGACTCCGAATATGTGCTCGGTCAGCCGCCGCCGGGCGCGGACCTATTGACGGTGGTGATGCACGAGATGGGCCACACCTTGGGCTTCGCGGACGTCGACAGCAGTCAGCACCCGGAGGCCCTGATGGCCCTGCAATTGATGCCCGCAGAGGCCCGGCGCGTGCCGACGGGTCCCTTCGTGACCAGGCAGAATCCGGTCCAGCCGTTGGATGTGAACGGAGACGGCCACATTACGCCGCTGGACGTGTTGCAGTTGAGGCGAAGGGTCGAGTCTCTTGATCCCCTCACCCGTGAATGGGCTGCTGGTCAATCCGTTCCATCCATCGGGCGTCGTAACGTCCTCGAGACAGGCCGCAGGCGAAGCACCGTTCGGGCGGGCGGCCGAGTCAGCCACGGCGACCGGCGCGCCGGTGGCCACCGCTTCCGCGTCAGCGGCGCCAGGCCGAACCGCCCGTCGCGTCACGACGCGGGAACCGATGGATTGGCAGGCCGATGAGTTCGAGGACATCCTGACCGCAATCGCGGACGACGTGGCGACCGTGTGGTGCGCCGAACCGCGGTAGAAATAGCTGTCGGGTTTACTGAGGTATCCGTCAGCTCGTGGATCCCGACCCCACGTTCCGCGGCGGGTTGTCGGTGGCGGTCGGGGACGTGAAGCGGGACGGCACCCCCGGCATCGTGACCGGGTGGGCGCGTTAGGGAATTCCTGGGTGCGGGTGTACGCCGGACGTGTCGGCGCGAGCACCGCGGCGTTGAACGTCTTCCAGGCATTCCCGGCGGCGACAATTCTCAAACGGCGGTGCAGGTGCTGCTGCGGGACATCGACGAGGATGGCAAAGCGGGCCTTCCCCGTTGGCCCTGTGCGAGTTCATGGCCGTGGCGGCACGAATTGCCGAGCCCAGACTTCCTGTTCCCGTGACAACGGCGGATCGGGTGAACCGTCGTACACGTAAGTTTCATAATACGCCTTGTCATAGATGTCGTGCAGCACGTCCTGGATGTTAAGCTGCGCGTCCGGGTCCGGGTCCCGAAGTGGAATCGGGATGACGGGCAGGCGGTCACGGAGCCGCAACGGCCAAAGTCCCACGCGCGGACGCGTTTCGCACCGGCTCAGCAACACGCAGTAGTCGCAGGGTGGCAGTTCCTCCAACGGCGGACGTTGCCCGCCGCGTAGCAAGTCGATCTCGACCAGGTGGGCGCTGCTGGCCAAGACCTCCTGACGTTTGGCCAGGTACTGGTCGCGATCCCCGCCAGGCCGTTTGTTGGCCGGGCTCAGCAATTCGATCAAGGTGACCAACTGCCGGCTGCGACGGTCGCGGATTTCCAAGAACGCCAGCCGTTCGATGTCCACGGCCGGCAGATAGCCTTCCGCGGGTGCCTCCAAGATGGCGGTCGCGGTCCGGCGGCTGGAGTCGGACGAGCCCCGGCCGACGGAAATGTCTGCGCGACCCAAGAATCGCCGCTGCTCGGCCGAGAACTCGTGGATGAAAATATGCTCGTCGATCTTCACGATGTAGCGCGGATCAACCTGAGCACTAATCAAGTCGCGAACGCGAGGCATGAAACTCTCATGGAAATCGTGCCAGGCGTCCTCCTGCTCCAGATACGGATTCATGCCGGGAAATGGTGAGGGCATGACGGTGTCTCCTCAAAACCAGGTGTCTCCTAAAAACCAACTGCCTTCACGACAAGGGGAACGCCGCCGATCACGGACGAGGGGCCCTTTCCCCGCGACCTGCGCGTCATTTTACTCGATCTCCGCACATCGCATAGGCCGCGTTAGGGAATTCCTGGCTGCGGGTGTACGACGGACATGGGGGTGCGAGCACCCCGCCGCTGAACGCATTCCAGGCCTTCCCCGAGACATCTGTTTCCTGGTCCGGACTCAGTGGCATCTGACGAGAACAGTGGGCGTAAGCTGACCTCTGACAAAGCCGCTGGGCGCAATAATTGCTTCAATCGATATGTTCGTCCTTATCGGCAGAACCCCACCCTTGAATGCACCCCGGGAAGGACAAGTGTGTCCACGCAAGATGTCGCGATGTCCCCAGAAGCGGACGCCGGAAGACCCTGCACGATAACACATCCGACAGAATTTTCCGATTGACCGTCGGCGGAAAGACAATCGTCGGCGGGGACACGATGACTGCACTCGAGACGGCGCGGGCGCGGTTTCTACAGACCGCGGCGTTGCGCGTCCCTTGGGGGATCGGCGGCGAAGCCTGTGCTGCAAGACGCGAGCCGAAACAGCGTTGAGTATTTCGAGACGAGATGTACCGATTGGGAGCGAGGTAAGATGACATTGCGAAAAACACGACCGTGGCCGTTTTCGGAACTGCGCGAGTCGGGAACGCGGGGGCGGACGGACGAACGCGCCGTCAGGACGCGGCAGCGGCGTTCCCGAAAACTGCTGCTGGAGTCGCTCGAACCGCGGGTGTTGCTCGCCACGGATATTCGGAGCTTCACTGACCTCGATCTCAGTCCGCCGGGTGAATTGCTGATCGAAATAGGCGGAACCTCGCCTGGACACTCGGCGGGCAACGAGAACGATGGCTACGATCAGATCCAGGTTGCGGGCCAGGCGACCGTCGGCGGTACGCTCCAAGTCGCCTTGGTCAACAATTACGTCCCGGCCGTGGGCACCGAGTATGACTTCCTGACGTCCGGGAGCGTCTCGGGACAATTCGCCGACGCCAAGGGACTGTTCTCTTTTCCCGATGGCGACCGCTACTTCCGCGTTGTTCAGGAATCGGATCGGTTGAAGCTGGTGGTCACGGCGGCGCCGGGGATGGGCATCCGATTCCAACCCAACACAGACCTGCTGCGTGATGGCTTAGGCGAGTTCTTGAACGACTACTTCGATGTGACGACATTCGGCTATACCGGCGAACTGTCGGTGGCGGATTTCTTCCATCTGCAGGGTCAAGTCGCCGTGGAGAAGTCGACGACGACGCTGAAGTTGGCAGACGGGACGACGGTGGCGACGGACCTGTTGACGCTGGGCGGCAGCGACTTGACGGCGTTTGCCGGGGTGAACGGGCC
>JAPLNJ010001004.1 GCA_026692885.1 Planctomycetota bacterium
CGTCGATCGCGATCTCGCTTACAAGACTTCTCTCACCGTCCAGGCGTTGGACGGGGTCGTTTTCGAAACTAAGACAGTCGAATTGCACGAAAAGGGGCAAGCTCGGCCGCGAGCGGTGTCGCTTGCCTCTGTCGCCGCTTATTTTCCTGGTCAACAACTGCCACTCAAGGAATTCACGATGCCCATGCGATCAACCCTCCGACTTTGGTTTCTGACTGGTTGCCTGGTTGGGCTGCCGGGACCAACCGCCCCGCGCGCCGCCGACCAGCCACAATGGGGCCAGCGATACTCCCGGAACATGATCTCGGACGAGACGGGTTTGCCGGACAGCTTTGACCCGCAGACAGGGAAGAACGTCAAGTGGTCCGTGCCCCTGGGTAGCCAGTGTTACGCGACGCCCGTCGTCGCCGGAGGCCGGGTGCTGATCGGCACAAACAACGACGAACCGCGCGATGCGAGGCACCGTGGCGACCGTGGCGTGCTGCTGTGCCTGAGCGAGGCGGATGGCAGCCTGGTGTGGCAGTTGGTGGTGCCCAAGCTGTCCGAAGACATCTTCTTCGACTGGCCGCAGGCCGGGATCTGCTCGCCGGCCACGGTCGAAGGCGAGCGGGTCTACATGCTGACCAATCGGGACGAGGTCGTGTGTCTGGACCTGCACGGAATGGCCAACGGCAACGACGGCCCGTTCCGCGACGAAGGCCGCCATACAGCCCCGCCGGAGCAACCGGCGCTGGAGGTCGGTCCGACCGATGCCGACATCCTCTGGCTGCTGGACCTGCGGACAGCCGCCGGTGTCCGACCTCACGATTCGTCCCATTGCTCGGTCCTGCTGGATGGGCCGTATCTGTACGTGAACACCAGCAACGGTCTGACCAGTAAACACGACGGTGTGGACAAGCCGGAGGCACCCAGTCTGGTCGTCGTCGACAAGGCCACCGGTCAGTTGCTCGCACGGGAACGCGAAGGGATCAGCCAAAGAATTTTTCACTGCACGTGGTCGTCGCCGGCGCTGGGGGAAGTGAACGGTCGGCGGTCGATCTTCTTCGCCGGTGGGGATGGGGTCTGTTACGGGTTCGACCCCCTTCCGCTGACGGAGCGCACGGTGGTCCCGACTCCTCAGCCTGCCCCGGCCCCAGACGGCGTTCAACTGCCGGACGCGGCCGTCAAGTCGCTGCGGCGCGTCTGGCGGTTCGACTGCGATCCCACGGCGCCGAAGGAGAACATTCACTCGTACATCCGCAACCGCAAGGTGAGCCCCAGCAACATCAAGAGCATGCCGGTGTTTCACGATGGCCGGATCTTCGTCACCGTGGGCGGCGATATCTGGTGGGGCAAGCACGAGGCGTGGCTGCAGTGCATTGATGCGACGAAGCTGGGCGACACGACCGGCAGCGGTCCGTTGTGGTCGTACCCGTTGGATCGTCACTGCTGTTCGACGCCCGCGATCTGCGACGGGCTGGTCTACGTGGCGGACTGCGGCGGCAAGGTGCATTGCGTCGATGTCCGGACGGGGCTCCCGGTGTGGGTCCACGACGCCGGCAGCGAGATCTGGGCTTCCACCCTGGTCGCCGATGGCAAGGTCTACATCGGCACGCGTAAAGGCGACTTTTGGGTGCTGGCCGCCGGGCGGGAACTGCGGGTGCTCAGTTCTATCCGGTTAGACGCCCCTGTCCACAGTACCGCCGTCGCCGCCAACGGCACGCTGTTTGTGGGCACCATGACTCGGCTGTACGCTTTGCAGCAGGGGGCCCAGGCAGCCAGCGCGGCGAAACCGGCGAAGTAAGGAAAATCATTGGGTGCTGGCACCAAACGGTCTAAGTTGGTTTGTTGCCACGTTGAACGCGAGCAGCTGCGGGTAGGGGTCGGGTGTTCAGAAATTCATTTTTTGCGGTCAGAAGACTTTGCCAATGGAGAGCACTTAGCCCGCAAGAAATGAATTTCTGAACACCCGACCCCATTTCGCGACACCGGCGTCTCCAACAACCATTCGGTGCCCGGACTCCATCAGTGTTCCAGCACTTGGCCGTCCTGCAGCAGGCGTGCTCGCAGTTGTGGATACGGGACTTCCTGCACCGCTTGCTGGGCGTCGCTGGCCAGGACGGCGGCGGTTGCAGCGGACTGGCCGAGGATCATGAACACGGGTTCCATGCGGATCGAGCCGAACGCAATGTGCGAGCTGGAGACGCAGATCGGCACCAGCAGGTTGGCACATTGGCCCCGTGGGGGCACGAGCGCGCCATAAGCGATCTCATACGGCCCCTTCGTCCCGACCCCGATGTCGCCTTCGTTCTGCACGTAGCCGTCGGGCGTGATGTAACGCTGCACGTTGTGCGAATCGATGGTGTACGAGCCCATGCCCACCGAGTCCGGCGTCGGCCGTCTGCGGAGCAGTTCGTTCTCGGTCATCACGTACGAGCCGATCATGCGACGGGCTTCGCGAACGTAGATCTGGTGCGGCCAGTGGCCGTTGTCGGTGAATTCGTCCTGGGCCAACCCCCAACGACGCATCTCCTGCTGCACGTCCGCCGGCACCCGCGGATCGTTCGCAATGAAGTACAGCCAGCCCTGTTGGTAGGTCGCATGCTCCCGGAGAATCTCGCGGCGACGCTCGTACGAGGCTTCCGGGTAGTCGTAATTGAAGCCGATGTTGTCAGTGCTCATCGGCCCGTGGTTGTTCGTGTCCGTCTTGTGATTCGGAAGCGGGTCAAACTTCTGGAACGTCTCGCGCCAGCCGGCAGCGAAAATCCGCACCAACAACTCGTACTGCTGCGGATCGTAGCCCTCCGGCTGCGGGAACGGAACGCGGTTGTCCGCGTGATTCGTGAGACACATGCGATAGCAGTACGCTTGCACGCGGTTGTCCCCCTGGCCGAAGTCGCCGGGCGGCTCAGCACTGACTCGCGGCAGCACGCCGCTCCGCGGATCGCCGGGCACGACGTACGGGCTGATCTGCTTCTGCACCGCACCGAAGTGATGTGCGTGATGCAGTACGCCCGTCTGGACGCCGTTCCATTTTTCGTCGTAGACGCTCTGGGCCTCGCGGCCCACGGTGTAATCGACCCCGGCCGCCGCCAGTAGGTCGCCTTCGTAAGTCGCGTCAATGAACATCTTACCCGCGTAGGTCTGGCCGCTGAGCATCGTGATCGACAGGATGCGGCCGTTGGCCAGCGAGACACCGTGGGCAGGCGCGCGGCGGCGGTTGACCCGCTGATCTGCCGGGGAATCCGTGGGCTGACGCCCACCGTTGGCCGACGTGCCGCCCGGCGAGCGATCGAGCCACTCGTTCCGACGCACGGGAATTTGGTATTCACGGACGAAGTCCTCGAATACCTGCTCGGCCACGTGCGGCTCGAAGATCCACATCGTGCGTTGGTCGCCGTCGATGGCCGGAGTCCCCTGGCCCTTGTTGCCGCACTCGGCTGGCTTCTGCCACTTCCAGGCGACGGGCTGGTCATAGTGCTTCCAGACACGGTGGTAGAACTCGCGTGCCAATCCACCGATCACCGCCTTGTTGCCGGTGTCCGTAAATCCGAGCCCGCCGCTCGACAGTCCGCCCAGATGCTTGTCGGGGCACACCAGGACCACGGACTTGCCCATTTTCTTGGCCTGCACCGCCGCGATCACGCCCGCCGACGTGCCGCCGTAGACAACCAAGTCGTACTCCGCGGCCGCGCCGCATAGCGAGACACTCCAGCAACCCACCAGGGCCAACAGGAACCGTGCGTTCTTCATCGTGTGCCTTTCATGTCATTCCGAGCCACCGCAGGCGTGACATCCCTGCGGCGACGAGCGAACCTGCGGAGTATTGTAGCGAACGGCCAGTCTCACCGCACAGCCGCAACAAAGTGGTCGGCGTAATCTATCGGCGGAATCTGCTCGACAACAGCGGTTCCATCCGCTAAGTTCAACGGCGCGGCGTGGGCGGCGGCGCAGGCATCTGCGGCGCGCCGTCGAGTCCCGCACGGCTCGGATGTCCCCTTGATGGAGGAAGAAGGCCCATGAGCAAACGCAATTCGAATGTCAGCCGCCGACAGTTCCTGCAGACGTCGGTGCTGGGACTTTCGGCGGTGACCATCGTCCCACGCAGTGTGTTGGGCGGCCCGGGGCAGACACCACCCAGCGAAACGCTGGGCGCTGCGCTGATCGGCTGCGGCGGTCGTGGTGGTGGTACGTTCGGAGGGTTGGGGCCGAACGTCCGTAAGCTGGCCGAGTGCGATGTGCGTTTCGCGGATCGCGTCGACAACAAGACCATCTATACCGATTTCCGGCGCGTGTTGGAACGTCTGGACATCGACGTGGTCGCCATCGCAACACCGCCCGGCTGGCATGCCCTGATCTCGATTGCGGCCATGGAAGCCGGTAAGGACGTGCTGTGCGAAAAGCCGATGGCGCGGTTCATCGCCGAGGGCCGCGCGGTGGTCGACGCAGAGCGACGCTACGGCCGCATCTTCCAGATCGGCACCTTCGGCCGGTTCGGCGCGAATCGGCAGACCCACAAGCTGATGGCCAGCGGATTGCTGAAGACCTGCCCGGCCGTGGTGTTTCGGCGCGGTTTCAAGATCAAAGAATGGAGCGGGATCGTCAATCCCAAGCCCCAGTTGATACCCAAGAATCTGGATTGGGACATGTACTGCGGCCCGGCACCCCTGCGGCCTTATCATCCGCACCGCGTCGGCGGCACGCACCGCGGTTACTGGGATTATGAAGGCGGCGGCCTGGCCGACATGGCCCAGCATCACCTGGACGGATTTAACTACGAGTACGCCAAGGATTTCACTAGCCCGGTGGAGATTGAAGCCTACGCGCCGCCGGCACACCCGGAGGCGGTGGCCCTCTGGGGCTGGGTCGAGTTGACGTATGCCGATGGTCTAACGTTGGTCCTGGACGGCGCCGAATGGGGTCCGCGCTACGACCGCAAGACGGAACGCGGCGTCGGTCCTGGGGACTTGAGCGAAGCGGACCAGAAGAAGTTGAAGGAACTGCCTGATCCGGAGCGGCTAGTCAGTTTTCCCGAAGCGGTGAAAACCCGCCAGCGCGCCGGTGGACACGCCGAAGCGGCGCACCGCACGGCTACGTTGTTCCATCTGGCCAACGTGGCGATCCGCAGCGGACGCAAACTCCGCTACGATCCGGTGAAGGAAGAAATCATCGGCGACGAGGAAGCCAACCGGCTGGTCCGGCAACCCATGCGGGCCCCCTGGCGACTGTAAGCGGCCGTCGTTCTGGTTATGTCGTCGTTCTGGTTACGAGGCTCTGCCTCGTAACCCACGGGAAGCGAGGCTCCGCCTCGCACGAGGGCCGGCGAAGCCGGCAACGTAGCATGGCTCTCCAGAGCCGTGCAGATTTCCACGGTTTTTCGCGACGAACTGCACGGCTCTGGAGAGCCATGCTACGCTAGAATCACAGCCTCCGAGCCTGGGAACGAGAGTTCCCGTACACGTTGCAAAGCGAAAGGAAGATTCCTATGGCAGCCTCCGAACAACTGAAGGTCCTGGTCGATCAGATGCCGAACCCGGACAGCCGGGGCATGTACTGCACGGACATCGACAAGCAGAAGATTGAAAAGGCGATCGCCGAAATTCAACAGGGCGGTCGCGAGAACATCCTGGGACTGATCGAGCTGTTGGTGCCGCCCGGCGAAGGGGACGACACCAAAGCTCATTATGCCCTGCATTGTGTCGGGAACCACGTGCTGAAGATCAAGGACGAGAAAGCCCGCCGGGAATTCTCCGAGACGTTGGCCGCGCAGTTGGGCGGCCAGCGGCCAAAGCCCGTGCAGGCGTACCTGTGCCAAGAATTGCAATGGGCCGGCCGCCGAGAAGCCACCGAGGCACTCGGCAAGCTGCTGACCGATGCGGACCTCTGCGAGCCGGCCGCCCTGGCCTTGGTAGCGATCCACGACGGCGCCGCCGAGCAGTTCCGCGCGGCGCTGCCACAGGCCAAGGGCAAATGCCGGTTGAACGTCATCCAGGGCCTGGGCGCGGTCCGCGATGCGCAGTCCGTGGACGGATTGAAGCCGGCGTTAGGCGATCCCGACCGCGAAGTACGTTTGGCGGCCGGCTGGGGCTTGGCGCAAATCGGCGATGCCAGCTCGGTCGACGCCTTGCTCAAGGCCGCAGACGCAGAACCGGGTTGGGAGCGAATCCAAGCCACCAAGCACTGCCTGGTGCTGGCGGAAAAGCTGTTGGCGGCCGGCAAGAAAGCCGAGGCGACAAAAATCTACAGCCGGCTGCGCGACACCCGGCAGCAGCCTTCCGAAGCCTACGTCCGCCAAGCCGCCGAAAAGGCCCTGGCCGCAACCCAGTAGGTCAGGCTTTCCAGCCTGACTCCACAACCCAGTAGGTTAGGCTTTCCAGCCTGACTCCGACAAACCAGCGTCAGCCTGGAAAGGCTGACCTACATCCTTGGGATAGACGCTCACTCGTCGTCGGTCCCCAGGTCGCTCAACAGGCGGCGCCAAGCAGGTTGGAACGAGCCTTCGTTCTGCCAGTTGGAGAAGTCGGGAATGTAGAGTTGCAGGAGCTCCGGCGCCAGGTCCTTCTCGGTCTCCGGCTCCACACAGGACCAGGCCCGGAGGCGGTCCGGCGCCACCAGTCGTACGGGAAAGAGCAGCCGCCGGTCTTCCTCCTGTTCTCGGATGCGGGCCTGGCAGATTTCCGGCACCAGCCAGTCTTCGCCCAAACTCGCCTCGGAGAAGACGACGATCAGCTTGTTGGCGGTGGCCAGCCCACGGCCGATCGAGGCGGACGAGTGGTCCAGCACCGACCATGCGCGCAGCCGCAGTTCGCGCAAGCGGGTACAGATCTGCGTGCAGAACTTCTGGTCGGCCTCGCTGCCACACACGAAGTACGTGTCAAAGACGGCCGCCTCTTGCAGCCCCAGCCCGGAGGCCCGCTCGATCAGCCGATCGGGAACGCCGCAACCGCAGAGAAACACCGGCGAGATCTTACCCTTCGACTTGTACAAGGTATCGACGCCGATGGTGCTGGGACCGTCATGTTCGAGCGTGTCCAACGATTTGGCGGTGGACAGGTCCAGATCGCCGAACGACGTCCAGCCGACGATGGCTTGACTGAACTCGGCTCCGCTCACATTGGCCCCGCGGAGATCGGCGCCGCGTAGATTGGCGCCGGTCAGGTTGGCGCGGTAGAGGTCCGCGGCCGCGAGTTGCGCGCCGCGCAAATCGACACGGGTCAGATAGGCGGAGCCCAGCTGGGTTCGCGTCAGGATCGTCTCGCTGAGATTGGCCTCGACCAAATTAGCACTGCTCAAGTCAGCCGCCGCCAGGTTGGCCCCGCGCAGGTTGGCCCCGCGCAGGTCTGCCCCGTGCAGGTTGGCGGCGCGCAAGTCGCAGCCTCGCAAGTCGGACATCTGCAGGTCGGCGCCGGCCAGGTGGGCCTGACGCAGAATCCGCATCCGCAGCTCCGCCTTACGCAAATCGAATCGCAAGCCGCGATTCTCCGCCCGCCACTGGTCAATGGCTTCGGTGCCTTGTCGGACGATTTCAAGATGGTCTGGATTGGCCATGACATTCGCTCCTGGTGAATGGTAAACCTAACATTCGGAGCCAGTTGGTGCCAGACCACACCCCCGTCCCGCCTGTATCTAGAACGCGCGGGGGAGAGTCCGGTATCAATCCGCAGCGCGGGACGCATCGGTAGCTGACCAGCCGCGGCCGAGTCCCAGTGTGAGCCATTTTCGAGCCGTTTCTTCAATTGCTCCGTCCTCGTCTCCTCGGCAGAATTCTCTGAGGACTTTTCCGGCTCAACCGTTGCCGTGCCATCCATGATTACTTCCTTTCTTGGAGCACTCCGTTCCCCAAATGGTCCACGGTCCGTAGCTTACCACAGCAGCCGCCAATTCTCCTATTGACCTTTCTTACATCCCGCCAACCGGCGCAAAAG
>JAPLNJ010001005.1 GCA_026692885.1 Planctomycetota bacterium
CCAACCACGGCGTCGCCGGAGCGGGCCCCCAAGTAACCGAACGCCCACTCGCGTTTGTGCGGGAGCAACTCCGACTGCCGCAGGCACCCGCCGACCGTGACCAGGTGCTGTTGGAAGAACACTTCGACGGTCGTCTGCAGGCTGGCTGGCAATGGGTTCGGGAAGACCAGGCCGAATGGCGGATCCGCGACAACCAGCTGGAAGTTCGCTCGCAGCCCGGACGAATCTGGGGCGGCAACGATGCGAAAAACGTGTTGCTGCGCGGCCCCCTGAAACCGCAGAACCTGGCGGCTAGTGTCAACGTCGCCCACAAGCCCGGTGAGAAATGGGAACAGGCCGGACTGCTGTGGTATGTCGACGACGACAATTTCGTGAAGCTCATCAGCGAGCACATCGACGGCAAGCTGTACGTGGTGACGGCCCGGGAACAGGGAGGCCAAGGGACCGTTGTCGGCAAGCTCGAAGTGCCCGCCGCGAATCTTCAGCTTCGGCTGCGGGTCCAGGCGGGCCGCGTGACAGGGCAGTGGCGACTGCGACCAGGCGACCCGTGGTCGGATGCCGGCACTTGCGAATTCGACGCCAAGGGCGAACCGCGGTTCGGCTTGTTCACGCAGAACGGACCGCCCAACGAAATCCGCTGGGTCCGGTTCGACGATTTCGCCGTGTGTGTGCTTGCCGAGGGCCGGTGACGCGAAAACCCTCGCCTGACCGTTCCGTGGTTGAGGAAGCCGCTCGCTCCTGCCCGCCGGAAGCAGTTTACTTCCACAGTTCCGCGATGATTTCCACGGTCTTATCGACCAGCATCTGTCCGCCTTCCGGACCGATGATGTTGCTTTGCGGGATGGCCGAATACGAGCCGGCAGCTTGGGCGCGGGCGGTCGGCAAGTAGCTGCCGAAGCCGGACATCTGGAGGATGAATGTCTGCGTCGCTTGCGACCGGGCTTTGATGCGAATGCCGTATTCGCAATACAGTTCAAACGGATTGGAGCAGACCACCAGATCGCCGAGCCGGACGACGTGAATCTCGACGGGATACGTCGCCTCCGGATGCTTCTGCAGTTGCTCGTAGCGCTGCACGACCCCGGACTGCCAGTCTCTGGCCATGAAGGCCACTCGGGCTGCGCTGGCCGGGTCTTTTTCGAGCTGCGCCAGCACCTTGTTGTACTCCGCCTGGGCTTGTTGGTACTGCGCCTCGGAAATCTTGTTCAACGGCAACTGCAGCGTGACGGCGACATGTTTCAGAACCGGGTCGACGAACTTCTCCTGTTGGACCGCGTCGAATGTTTGACTGACAGACAGCTCGATCCGCCGGGCCAATTCCTGCATCTCGTTGATGCCGCGCAGCGTGCGCATGCGCGCATTGGCGGCTTTGTGCAGCAGCGGACGCGGTGACATGTCCCCGGCCGCAGCACCCCAGCCCAGCACGACGATCCCTTCCCCGTACCGCGCCTTCAACTTGTCACGAACCGGTAGCCAATAATCCGCGTTGATGGAGGATTGACCTTCGACAACCTGCGAGGGACAGGCCACGTTGACGATCATCGCCTTCAAGTTATCCTGCCGATCGTAGAAGAAAATGGTGCCGACGTCGTCATCGTCCATGCCTTCCAGATTGACAAAGTCCGCCCGGTTCGTGTTGCCGTACATCTGCGCGGAACCATTCGCATAAACGGCCCGACGGCCGAAGCCGATGCTATTCCGGTCGAGCCCATAAGACATCTTGCCCGGCGCGACGTTCTTCCAGGCGGCCACAATGCCGTCGCTGATCTTGTCGGCCAGATAGCCGATCGTTTCTTCGACGGTCAACGTTTGATCGTTAACCGGAATGCCCGGCGTTCCCGGCTGGAGCACCGGAGCCGTATGTGTGTGCGTGGCTGTCAGGACCATGTTTTGAACGTTAATCGAAGCGTCCTTTTTCGCCACCGCGTCTCGGACCGCTTGGACAAAGACTTCCGGCAACTGCAGGAGGTCCAGAGAGACGAAGGTTGTCCGTGCGTCCGCGGACTGCAGGGTTGTCCGTGCGTCCGCGGACTGCAACGCGACCACGTTGGCCGTCAACGGCGTGTCTGGTTTTGTCGAAAGTCGCAGGCCGAATTGTCCCCACAGGGCCACGGCCTTGTTTGGCGTGATGTCGACCGCTGCGATTCCGACCTGCAATTCAGCACTGGATAACAGGGCGGGGAATACGAGCCAGACAAACAACCCGCTGCAGACCGTCGTGAATGCCGCTCTGAGTGAAAACATCTTCATGCCAGACTCCTTGTTGATACCATCGCGGATTATTCATACTCCTGTAGGCCGGAACAAACAACCGGAAGCACTGCCGGAACTTCGGTCCCTTCCGGCGCGTGGCGTCTGCACCAAGCGGGTTCTTCCTGCGAGCGTCGGTTGCGCCGTTCCGGCATAGTCTTGCGCGACCTCGTTCCGGCCTACATAATCCGGGCGTCAGACCTCGATCCGGTACGCCGGGCGTTGTTCGCGGCGGAGCCAGGTGTCGGCCTGTGCATCGCCCACGAAGAACTCCTTCTCGGGATCCCACTGCAGCTTGCGTCCCAGCCGGATGGAGAGGTTGGCCAAATGGCAGGTGGATACCGAGCGATGCTGGCTGACGACGTCGGAGATCGGCGGCCGGCGGGTTTTCACGCAGTCGAAGAAATTGCCGATATGGTTGACGATCGCGTCGAGTTTGCCCGCCTTCAGCGTGCGCGCAGCGTTGTCGTCCGGATAGCTGCCGTAGAGTTTCTCTCGCAGTCCGGGATGGAAGGGAAGCTCGTTCGGGGTCACGCCGAGCGAAGCAGCCAGATCTTCCACATGTCGTGGGCGCCCCAGTCGGTCATCTTTCCGCCCGAGTACTCGTACCACCAGCGGAACGTGTAGTGGCACCGCTCCTCCACGTAGAGCACGTTGGGCGTCGGCCCTTGCCACAAGTCCCAGTTCAGGCAGCCGGGCACTTCGCGCACGGCAAACGGTCCACCGGTCGGGTTGGGCGACTCGGACGCGGTCACGGTGTGCAGCTTTCCCAAGTGGCCAAGGCGCACGAGCTCCACGGCCAACCGGAACCGGGCGTCGCTGCGTTGCCAGGACCCGGTCTGCAACACGCGGCCGGTGTCCTTGATCACCCGGCAGAGAAGCTTTCCCTCATCGATTGTCAAGGTCAACGGCTTCTCGCAGTAGATGTCGATCCCGGCCTTCGCGGCCTCGATGGCAATCTTCGTGTGCCAGTGATCGGGCGTGGCGATCAGCACCACGTCGATCTTTTCCTTCTCGAACATCCGGCGGTAGTCTTCGTAGATTTTCGGCGTGCTGCCGAAGCTCGCCCGGGCCTGCTCCCGGACGTTCCGATCCACGTCGGCAATCGCCACGATGTCGCCATGCGCCCTGGCTTTCTCGGTAATCACCGAGCCCTGATACCGCAGGCCGACGGCCGCAATCCGGAATCGATCGTTTTTCGACTTCGGCTGATCGGCCTGTTCGGCGTGGGCCGTGAAGATGTAGGGTGCCGAGAGGCCAGCCGCGACCGCACCAATCGTGGTTGCCAGAAATCGCCGTCGGGGTGTGAGCGAGGTGGTCATGGGTGGTCTCCTGGGTAACAGTGGAACACGAGAGAACGGGGATTGGGAGGGCGACGCTCCCGCGGAGCTGTGGGCCGTCCCGGACGGCCCGCTCCGGCTCGGCGGGGTGCCCACTGGGCCCCTCGCCCTCCCAGGCCATTGGCAACCCATGTAGTCATTAGAGTCTCTGCAAGTCGGCCCAGTGTCCCTCGCGATAGGTCCGCTTGGTCAGGGCGTTGGCCTCGGTGTCGTCGATGATTTGTTCGGTTTTCGGGTCGAAGGTCAATTGTTGCCGGCCGGTGCGAGCCAGTAGGTTGCTCAGGTGGGCGAGGGTGGCCGAGAGATGGCCAATCTCGATGTCGGCATTTGGGCGCCGGTCGGAGCGGATCGCGTCGAGGAAATCGGCCGCGTGGTCCCCGGTGTTGTACTTGCCCTGGGCCTCTTGGCGCAGGGCGTTCTTCCGGCCGTAGAGCTGCCAGCCCTTTTGCATGTCGATCGTCAAGTAGCCTTCGTCGCCGTAGAAGGTGCAGCCGTCTTCGCAGTCGTCTTGCACATAGGGCGTCCAGATCCGCTGTTCGTAGACGAGCAATTGCTTGGGCCGGGCGGCACCGTCGCCGGGGTATTCGAAGGTCACGTACTGGGTGTCGGGGAACTGTTGGTCGTCGTCGAAGTACATCTTCCCGCAAAATCCTGCCACTCGCGTGGGATGCGTTTTCATGTCGAGGCCCCACAGCGCGACGTCCATCTGGTGCGCGCCGCGGTTGCCGGCATCGCCGGTGCCAAAGTTGGTCCACCAGTGCCAGGTGTAGTGGAACCGGTTGGTCTGGAACGGCAACATCGGCGCCGGGCCGACCCACAGGTCATAGTCGAGGCCGGCGGGCGGGGTGGAAGGTTGGCAGTGGCCGATGTTCACACGCTGCTGACTGGTCCACGTCTTCACGATCAGCACCTTGCCCACGGCTCCCTCGCGGACCAGGGCGATGGCATCCTGGAACACCTTGGTGCTGCGGGTCTGGGTGCCCACCTGCATCACCCGACCGCTGCGCCGCGCCGCCTCGATCATCCGCCGGCCTTCGTGAATACTGTGTGAGCAGGGCTTTTCCACGTAGACATGCTTGCCGGCTTGGCAGGCCAAAATAGCCGCCGGTGCATGCCAGTGATCCGGGGCAGCGATGACCACGGCATCGACCGTGCGGTCATCGAGAATCTTGCGGAAGTCGGCCACGGCATGTTCCGCGCCGAGCGTTTTCTTGGCCCGTTCCACGCGGCCTTGGTCCGGATCGCACGCATAGGCGATTTTGGCGCCTTGCTTCAGAAGTTCCTCACCCACGGTGCAGCCTCGCGCGCAGCCCACCACGCCCACCACAATTCGCTGATTGGCGCCCTGGGCTTGGATGGCGGGGGCGGCGAAGGCCCCGAGCGCCATGGCGGCCGCGCTACGCGTCGTCTGGTGCAGAAAACTTCTGCGCGTTTGTCGAGGCATGTCAGTCTCCTTGGGCGCTATTTTTCGTCCATGTTTTGGGCGTTGTCAATCCCCTCACCCTTTGTTAACGTGGGGGGCTGTGGCCACGTGTAGCCTATCCGAGCGAAAGCGAAAACCATCGAGCCGCGGCCTGCTTGCCGCGAGAAACAGGGGCCCACCATGCACGTCACGCGGCGAGATTTCCTGACGACTTCGGCGGCGGCTTGGGCGACGGGACGTTGCGCGGCAAACGGCTTGCGGGCCGCCGAGGAAACGTTGCCTCCCGTGCGCGCCATCACCCGGGGTCCCAGGTTCCATTGGTTCGCCTACTACGACAAACTCCAGTTCGATCCCACCAATCGCTATGTGTTGGGCATGCAGGTCGACTTCGAGCACCGCTCGCCGACGCCGGAGGATGCCATCAAGGTGGGCCTGATCGATCTGGTCGACGGCGATCGGTGGGTCGAGCTGAGCCAATCGACCGCCTGGTGTTGGCAGCAAGGGTGTATGCTGCAGTGGCGGCCCGGCTCGACCGACGAGGTGCTCTTCAACGATCGCCAGGGCGATCGTTACGTGTGCCAGATTCTGAACGTGAAGACCCGCGCCAAGCGGACCGTGCCGCAGCCGATTTACGCCGTCAGCCCTGACGGCCGTTGGGCCGTGGCCACCGATTTTCGCCGCCTGAGCGACACGCGGCCAGGATACGGCTACAATGGCATCCCCGATCCCAACCGGGATGTATTGGCCCCCCAGGACTCAGGTATCTGGCGAGTGGATCTGGAAACAGGACGGCAGGATTTGCTGATCCGTCTGGCCGACGTGGCTAAGATCCCCTTCCCGGGCCACGATCTCAGCCGAGCCAAGCACTGGTTCAACCACCTGCTGGTCAATCCCGACGGAACGCGGTTCGAGTTCCTGCACCGATTCCTGGAGCCGGGCGCCCGCGCACACGTCACCCGCATGTTCACCGCCGCGCCGGACGGATCCGACCTGCGGGTCGTGGACACCAACGGTGTGACCTCGCATTTCATCTGGCGCGATCCGCAGCACATCCTGGCCTGGTCCAAGCAGCCGGGGCCGGGGTTCTACGTGTTCGAGGACCGGCCGGGTGGGAAGATCGAGATCGTCGGGCCGGGCATGCCCACCGGCGACGGACACTGCACCTACCTGCCGGGCAACCAGTGGGTGCTGTGCGACACCTATCCCGACCGCAATCGCCACCAGCACGTCTACCTGTACCACGTGCCCACCGGGCGTGTGGTGCCGCTGGGACAGTTCCCGCTGGCGAAAGAGTACACGGGCGAGTGGCGTTGCGACACGCATCCGCGGCTCAGCCGCGATGGCCGCAGCGTGACGATCGACTCGCCGCACCAAGGCGGCCGCCAGATCTACCTGATCGACATTCGCGGGATCGTGGGGTAGCGCCAATCGGGCGTGTGCAATCGATCGGTGGCCGCCCCGCAATGAGAAATCGGTCGCGATAGCAGAACAGTTCCGCGGGCCGGTTTGCGAGGCGGGTGCGGACGGGGTAGCATGTGATCTTCGCCCTGCGGGAAGTGCCCCCAGCGGTAGTCCCAGTCGCTAGTCTGGTAGATTCGCCAGCGAACAAGGCTTCGGCCGATGGGACGGCGAGGTGTTCGAGACGCAGGACATCTTCGACGCTTGGCTCCGATCGCCATTGCTGTTGGTCTGAGCCGCAGGGTCGTCAGACGGCTACTCCGACACTGCTTCTGGACGCCAGCTGAGTGCCGTACAATGAAGCTCATCCCCAGACTCATCCATAACAGGAGCTGCCCATGAAACGCTCGCTTGGCGCCAAGACGCTGATTGTTCCCACGCCGACCTGGATTGTCGGCTCGTACGACAAGCACGGCAAACCCAACGGGATGACGGCCGCCTGGGGCGGGATCTGCTGCTCTGATCCGCCTTGCGTGGCGGTCTCGCTGCGCAAGGCGACCTACAGTTACGCCAGCATGATCAACCGCCAGGCGTTCACGATCAGCGTCCCCTCGCAAAGCCAAGTGAAACTGGCTGACTACTTCGGGCTGGTCAGCGGCCGGGACACGGACAAGTTTGCTGCCACGGGACTGACTCCGGCCCGCAGCGACTTGGTCGACGCGCCGTACGTAGCGGAGTTCCCGCTGATGCTGGAGTGCAAGGTCCTGCATATCTTTGACCTGGGCCTGCACACGCAGTTCGTGGGCGAGATTCTCGACGTGAAGGCGGACGAAGAGGTGCTGGACGGGTCGGGGATGGCCGACATCCTAAAGGTCCTGCCCATCATCTTTTCGCCCGGCAACCGGGAGTATTACGGTGTTGGGGCCTCCTTGGGGCACGCCTTCGCCGTGGGTAAGGAAATCTGAAGGCAGCCTATGCTTCCTCATGACCGGCCCCTATCCGAAGTCGAGTTTGTCGCCTTCGACCTGGAGACGACTCGACTGTTCCCTGTCGTCAACCGGATCGTGGAGTTCGGCTTCTGGCTGGGGTTGGCCGTCGATCACGATGTCGGCCGCATTCTGATGACTACGTTGCTCAACCTGCGAATTCTGGCTTACGAGTTTCTCTACTTCGAACAACCCAAGGAAGAATGAGATTCGGTAGCCTGGTTGTGGAACCACCCATTTGACGAAAGATCCCCATGCGTAACGCCGCTATTGCTTGCCTGTCGCTCCTGTGCCTTGCTGGCTCGGTACACGGCGAACCTCCAACGATGGCTGATGTCGTCGCCCGGATGCAGCCCTACGATGGTGTCTCCGTCCAGGGGGTCGATACGAGCGACCTGGTCGGCAAGGTCATGTGCGGTTACCAGGGTTGGTTCACAGCCCCCGATGACGGCGCACAACGGGGCTGGACACACTACAGTCGCCGTGGCCGTTTCGAGCCCGGCTCCTGCAACATCGACCATTGATGAGATGGATGAAGGCACGGCCATCTTCAAGTGCACGAACTCACCTCCTGCTGGAACGAGTCCGTTCCTGACGTACGAAGGGCTGCCCAGCGATCACTACCTCTGGCTGACGGGCATGGGCGGTCGATTGTTGCGGAGAGATGTGCCGCCAAGCGAGTCAGTGCCACAGCGGAAGTAACGGGGCGGCCAAACAAAGTCGCCGCCTGCTGGATCGCTACAAAGCCGCCGCCACTTGCTCTGCCCGCTGCGATCTGGCGACCGCCCGGACCACGATTACATGGGAGGGTGAGACCTGGAGTCCCCGTGCTGCAAGAAGGGCAACGACACGCTGGGGAGTCGCTTCGGGGTGTTCTGCAAGACAGGCCCGAATCGCCTGAGTTTTGCCGACGTAGGACAGATCCTTCGACATGGTTCCCTCCCTGCAACAAGGCGTTTTCCGTAACTGCAAAACATGCGGAGAAGGGCAATAGTGTAGGCCGCACCCAGTGACTCGTAAACTAGCCCACGACGAGTTTTTGGAAACACACGACCCAAGTCATCTGGCAGGTGATGTTTACAATTTTCCAGGTCCAGCCCGTGGCTGCCTGCCCTTGTCAACCGACTGATGGCGGGTCAAAAATGATGACCATCTTCCACGCACACCCAAGGAGCCCTTCCATGAAACGCATCGTTGCCCTGCTGCTGCCGCTCACGGCACTTTTGTTGGCCGTCACTGCCCATGCCCAGGATGACCAGCTACCGTCAGCGCCCCCCGGCCAAACCTGGAAACTGGTTTGGCAGGACGAGTTCAACGGCGACAAACTCGACACCACCAAGTGGACGCCTCGGCCCGATGGCAAACGCAAAGGCGGTTGGTGGAGCCAGAAAGCGGTCGGTCTGGATGGGAAGGGTTGTTTGGCCATCAAGACGTTCATGGACGGCGACAAGCCCACGGACGGCTGCATCACGACTCAGGGCAAGTTCGAACACAGCTTCGGTTACTACGTCGCTCGTATTCAGCTTCAGAGCCAGCTCGGCCACTGGTCGGCGTTTTGGATCACAGGTCCAGGCGTCGGCAAGGTAGGTGACGGCGCACGAGACGGTTGCGAGATCGACATCATGGAGAAGCCGTGGCTGGACGAACGGGTCCAGCACACCTTCCACTGGGACGGCTACGGCAAGGATCACAAGACCGAGGGCAAAGTTGCGAAGATGCTGGGGATCATGCAGGGATTTCACACGTTTGGGCTGTGGTGGACGCCCGACGAGTACGTGTTTTACGTGGACGGCAAGGAGACGTGGCGCAGCAAGGCGGGCGGCGTCTGCCAAGTGCCAGAGTACATGCTGCTCAGCGACGAGATCGGCAACTGGGCCGGAGATATCGCCAAAGCGAAATTGCCCGACCAGTTCCTCGTCGATTACGTGCGGGTGTACGATCTGGCGGAGAAGAAGTAATGAGGCATGGCGCCAACAGCCAGCCGCGCCAGCAGGACAAACAGCGGCACGGTATTACTCAGGAGATGGTGCAGGTTGGCATGGAGAAATGGCGTGGCAGGAATGCCCACCAAACCGACCAACGTTCGTGGCGTCACGCCCAGTGAGTTGATGTCGAAGGGAAGAACACGGCCCAGGATGAAGACCATCCAGATTGCCGCCACGAAGGCGATAATGCCGTAGGGCGAGCGGCAGGAAATAACTTACCCGTAGGACGGCCCTCCGAGGCCGTCTGGTAAACCAACCTGCGGGACGCAGTGGACGGCCTCGGAGGGCCGTCTTACGGGAAGACCATCCTA
>JAPLNJ010001006.1 GCA_026692885.1 Planctomycetota bacterium
TGATGCCGGCGAGCATCATTTGATGGCTTCAGCTACCAGATCGGCGGACCACTCCGTTCGAGTCCCGTTGCATGGAGCCGTAGCCCACACCGCTGGCGACTAGCCTCGGTGGCCGCTTCCTCGATCCACGTCGAGACGCCAGCCGCGTGCTGAATGGCCATCAGCTTCCTGGCCGGCTTCGCTGGCCTGGGCAATGTCGCCGACAAGATCAGGGGTGTGATCGGCAAAGTCCGCGCCAGCGTGGACAAGGCGATCGATATAGCAATCGCTTGGATCGTGGCGAAGACGAAGGCGCTGATCGGCACAGTGACGAGCGGGGTCAAGCAGCTGTTCGAATGGTGGAAGAAGAAGCAGCGGTTCAGTGCGGGGGATGAATCTCATGAGCCTTCGTTTCGCGGTGAACTTCCGCCCCAACGGGGCCAAAACAAATCAGGGCAGAGCGTCGCGGCGACGGCCGCAGAGCGACGCCCTGGGTACGGTATCGATTCAGCACGGTAGCCCTGAAAGGGCGGAACAAATCAGTTCATCCCGCACGCATCGTTCGTCAGATGCGGCCAAGGCTTGTTTCGCCCCTTAAGGGCTAGTGTTCTCCATCCTCTCCTAACCCAGGGCGGCGCTACGCGGCTACGCCGCTCCGCTCTGGGCTGATTTGTGGCTGCCCCGTTGGGGCGAAAACCTGTGGATCACCAGCAGGGGCGCCAGGGGCCACTCGGTCATCCTGGATTTCGTAATCACTCCGCGAAGCCAGCCAAACAGAAACAAAATCAGGCATTCGGGAAAACACCAATTCGCCGTAAAATCAAACAAACTGAACACGCCAGGTCGGTTCTCAACCCAGAATCGCTTCCTCTTCACGGCCCCCCGGCAGCTTCACTGGCGAAGCTGGGCCTCGTGCTCGGCGCGGTGGGCAGCGTGCGACGAAGCCGATACCGCTCTGAACCCAACCGACCGTCTACTCAGGATGCTTGGCGCCGCCATTCTCGAATGACCTCGGGCAGGCTCGCAAGCCCGCAGCAGGATCCTACCGGGACCGGAAATGGAAGCTTTCCTGAACGTGCCCGATGCGGCCGTTGGCGTGGGCGTCGATGGACACGCGGCAGGCCGAGACGTGGGAGGGCAGGGAGAAGCGGATGCTGACTCGCCCTTCGGCGTCGGTCTGCAATTGAGGCTCCCAATGAAGTGGTTCGTTCGATCGCTCAACCCAATCGATGCCCGGACCCATTTCGCTGGTGCCGGTGCGACGTTTTAATCCCGACGGACGTTCCTGCGTGTCGGCGGGTGATTCGTCCTGTCTCTCCTTGGCCAGATCCTGGGCCTGCTCTTTGGCCGCCAGCGGGCGGTCGTCTGCAAGATTCTTCGCGCGAAAATCAAAGGCTCCGCCTAGTCCGCCAGCTCCAGGGCTTGGCTTGTAGCCGAATCCACCGAGGACCTTGTCGACAGCTTCCTTTTCAGCCAATTTCGCGTCGTCGCGGTGGAGGGCCTCGGCCGATTTCCCAAGCGAATCGGCTGCCATCCCACCGAAGGTTACGCCAGGGCCCTCTGCTGGCCGCTCTTCGCTTCGCATTCTAACCGCATCTCCCTTGCGTGCGACGTCTGTGCCCTCGGCGGTGCTGTCCGGCTTTCCGAAAAGGTCGGACGCCGCTAAACCTTCCGTGGCCGGACTGGGTTTCTTCGCCAGAACAGCCTCCTTGGATTTCAGGCCGAGCCGCTGCGGTGCCGTAGCGGACAATTCGTCCTTCGCAGCCTCGGCCGATTCCAATCGCGGCCCAGTTGCGGTGATCGAAGCCGCCTCCGGGGCCGGAGCGGCGGGCATGGCTGGCGGGGCTGACGCGGCAACCGCAGGCGCCGGAGCGGGGACGGGTTCCGCAGCCGGAGCAGCAGCGTCGGGCAAGGCCTTGAGTGCGGTCGGTGGCGGCGTGGCATCAAGTTCGGCCCGGCCGATCTGTGGCTGGGCAGGCAGGCCAGCCGACATGACGTCGTCGGCACGCGACGAGGGTTCTGGCATCGCGTACGAGTCGGCCGTCTTGGCAACGC
The DNA here is from genome assembly GCA_026692885.1 of Planctomycetota bacterium. The sequence continues at coordinate 2,035 of JAPLNJ010001006.1, forward strand.
TCGGAGACGAGGCCGATTTGTCCGTACTGGAGTGCCGTAGCGGTTGCGGCGCCGACTGTTTGGCATTCACGGCTAAACGGGAACCGTCCGCGGCCGCGTCAGGCTGCGTTTGCAGCTCCACGGGCGGGGACGCTGCGATGTCGTTCACCGGCTTGCTGAACTCGGCCTCCGCCAATTGGATCTCACCGTCGATCGGCGTCGCGCGCCGTTTTGCCAGCTCGGTCAAGGACCCGCCGGGGCGCCCTATCCACAGCCATGCCACGAGCAGACAAACGGTGGCAGTGCTGAGCACGGGAACCCAGACCTTGACCCCGGCACTCATGCGCGAGAGGCCCACGGCGACCAGTCCGATCAACACCACAAGACTGCTGAAAAACAGTGTGCGTCCCAGCTGTTCGCGGCGCAGTTCGCGGTCCGCTCGCGCTGCCGCGACTTCGCGTGTGGAGGGAGAGGCGACCTTCGAAAGTTGCTCCGCCAGGCACGCGAGCCCCGCGGCCTCACTGTCGAGCGTCGCAGAAAGGGTTGGTCCGAGTCGGCCCTCGTACGCGGCATCGGGGCCGGATTGGGCCAGTTGGCCAGGGGGGATCGCCACCAACCACAGGGGACGTTGCGTGCCGAGCAGTAAGTCCAAATCCACGGCCGCCTCTGGATTCTCCTGCAAGTAGTTGTCGGCGTTCGGGATGCTTGCTCCGTCCAAGCTGCTGGTCAACCAGTACTGCGTGGTCAGGCTGGGCAGGCGGTCTGCGGTCTGGTCAGCCTCGTCGACCGGGACCACGGAGATTCCCAGCGTGGCGGCTTGCGGACGCTGGTGCTCGTCGCACACCGCGACCGCCAGTTCGACTTCGCCGTCAGACGACGCAGCGCTGTCGCGCGGTGCCACTTGAATGATCAGTTTTCGCGCGGGACGTCGAAACACGAGCCGTTCGGCCACGGGTTGCGGTGGACGGGCGTTGAGGTCATACAAGGTCACACGAATCACGCCGTCCGCGCGCTCGTCCAGCGGCAAGTCCAGACGACAAACGCCGACCTCGTCACGTGCGTTCGGGAAGCTCTTCCTTGACACCAGCAGCTGTCCCACAGTGGCCCCGCGGCAGCGGGTTACCATTGCCAACGGCCGCGTGCACTGCGTCGAACGCAGTTCCAGGTTCAGCGAGTGACCCGCGTCAAACACGCCCGCACCGGCATCGAGCGTGACGAACCGCTCCACACTGGCACTCGGCAGTGGGTACTTCTGACTCCCGTCGGCGGGAACGTCGCATTCCAAACGATACGACTCGTTCGCGAGCGGCGTGAACTGAAACATGCCGCGTCCGGCCTGCCCGTTCTGCACGGGGACGACCAGCTTCCCACCGCGGTCGACGACTCGGCCCTGAATCGAGGCGGCTTCGCCGTCGACGTTTCGGGCCGAGAAATAGACGCGGTTGAGCACGCCGGAGACCAAGCTGCCGGATTCGGGATAGAATTCGACGGCAATTCTCCCCGATTCGATCGGGATTGCCTCGGTGATCCGTTCTTCGAGCTCGCGGGTTTCGCCCACCCGAAACCGCAGGCGGGCCTCGGGGTATTGACGGGACGGGCTGTGGGCGACCAGGACATACTGGTCGGTGACAACCGCGTCCGGACCAGCGGACGAATCAGCGGGAACCTGAAGCTGACCGTCAGCGACGCCCTGCTCGCTGACCGCACAGTGTTCCGCTCCAGGAATTTGGACGTCGCGTGGATCCCGCATCGAGAATTCAACCGCGACTTCACTTGACAACACATCGGCAAAGGGCGACAGCGTCAGCGACCGGTACCAGACCTGATCGCCCGGTTGATACGAGGCGCGATCCAACGTCAGGACCGTGGTCAAGGGGTCCGCGTCGAACACCAGATTGGCGCGTAGCGGCGGTGTTGCCAAATCGCCGCGGGAGGTCAGTTCCAGACGTATGCTGGACGAAACGGGTAGGACGGGCAACTTGATCTGCAGCAAGCCCGCATCGTCCGTAGCGGCCGACTTGTCGACCGCGGGGTCTTGGGCGTTCCCCATGTAGAACTGGTACCTCATCTGCTCCGAACGCGGCTGTCCGTTGCCCGACTGCGTGAGCACCGTCAAGTCGATTGCTTGATTCGAATGTCCGCGTGCCGGGCCGAACACCGTCGTACGCACTTGTCCGTCGACAGACGCAATCTGCGAGGCTGTGGTCGGAGCGAAGGGGAATCGCGGTTCGATAAAGGAGTAGCCGAGCAGGCCCACCAACAGCGTGGCCGCCAGCCCTAGCAGCCAATTCACTGTGCGGGCGGTGGTGGACCAAGCGGATGGGGGCGGACTGGCGGCGGGCGTCGTGGTCTCGGTGCGGCTGGAGTCGCCGTCGCTCACGGGGCGTTGCAGGACCGGTATCGGCAGATTAGGCTTCGCGGCCTGCGCCAAGATTTCCGTCTGCAGCTTGACTTCGGCGTAGGCGCGGGCGACCTCCGGATCGGAGCTGATCCGCTGGCGAAGCGCCGCGGCCTCTTGCTCCGGCAGCAACTCGTATACGAGTTCCCACAGTTGTTGTTCGAGTTCTGGGGTTCGGGGCATGGCCTACATCGTCTGGGCGAGAGTTTCCCGTAATCGGATCAATGCCAATCGCATGCGTGTCTTGACGGTTCCGGTCGGTACGTCGAGCGTCTCGGCGATCTGTTCATACGTTAATTGGCCGTTTTGTCGCAAGAGGAACACCTCCTGTTCCTCAGCCCGCAACGCGCTGACCGCATTTCTTACCAGCAGCAACTGTTCGTTATGTTCCACTTGTGCTTCCGGGCTTTGCTGCCGGCTGGGAATCGTGGTTTCGTCTTCGGGCAGACCTTTCTTATGCCTTCGCCAAGCGGTCTGCCGCAGGTCGCGGGCCGTATTGAGTGCCACACGAAAGATCCACGCTTTCAGGTTTTGAATCTCGGCAACTTGTTCGCGATTCCGCCAGCATTTTACAAACGCATCCTGCAGCGCATCTCGGGCGTCGTCCGCATGGCCGAGCATGTGGTACAGCATGCCCAGCAGCTCGCCCTGATAGCACACAAAGGCTTGCTCCAACGCATCACCCGGGTTGGGAGACGCAGCAAGCACGGTCTGGCGTGCGGAGTCGGCCACGTACACAACCTCTTCTCGGAAGTATAGACGAACTTGCCAGAGGCTCAGATTCTAACAACCAGCCCTATTCTTAGCAGAATTTAGTCCTGGCCGCAGCCGTGGCAGCGGCTGAGAGGACTGATTTTTCCTACCCCTACCGGAGTTCTTGAAGTCGCGCGTTTTCCATGCTTTGCCGTAGAAGCTCCCGGCGTGAGCCGGGAGCTTCTCCCCATGCCGCGAAATGCATAACTTCAAAGACCGCAGTCGGCTCCCGTTGCGGCCCGGGCCGGCTAGGTCATAATGATCGATGTTACGTAGTGATACCCGCCGGTCGTGTTCCCGGCGGATCTAGCCATCCCGCACGTGGTATCACAAGGATATGTGGCCCGAAACAGACAAGACTCTACAATTGCTCGAGGGCGTCAAGCGGGGCGATGCGGAAGCCGTCAACCGTTTGCTGGACCGGTATCGCGAGGCCGTGCAGCGCATGGTCCGGATGCGACTGGATCAGAAAATCAAGCGGCGCGTCGGCGTCAGCGATGTGGTCCAAGACGTCTTGGTGGAAGCCAATCGTCGTTTGCGCGACTACCTGAAGAATCCCACGATGGCCTTCCACCTGTGGATTCGCCAGATCGCCAAAGACCGCATTATCGACGCGCATCGCCGCCATCGCGGGTCGGGCAAACGCAGTGTCGACCGTGAACAGGCCCTGGCGCCCGCCGGCGAGGAGCGGTCCAGTATCCTGTTGGCGGCTGAGTTGTGCGACCCACAACTGACGCCGGCGGCGGCGGCCACGCAAAAGGAGCTGGCCGGCCGTGTCGAAGAGGCCCTCACGCAGCTCGGCGAGCCGGATTGCGAGATTATCGTGATGCGTCACTACGAGCATCTTTCGAATCAGGAAGTCGCCGCCGCCTTGAGTCTGACCGAGCCAGCCGCCAGCATGCGCTACTTGCGCGCCGTGCGGCGATTGAGAATCATACTGGTGGAGGGTGTCTCTCGGGACGCCTGATTCCGCGGCCAAGGTGTTGCCTTCGGGCTAGTCCGGTTCCCACGCTGCGAGTGGAGTCCATGCTTGATAATACGCCTGAAGAGTTCGAGGGATCCGAACGCGATAATCGGCTGGCGCTGGTGTTGGCCGAGTTGACCGACGCCACCCTGCGCGGGGAAGCCGTGGACCTGGAGGCCGCGTGCGGCAGCCACCCGGATTTGGCGCAGGAATTGCGCGAACTTTGGGCCGCTGCGATGGTGGCTGATGTCGCAGGCAATTGCTCGCGACCCGATGCGCGGCCCGACGTCGCGGACTCGCCGAATTCGACCCTGAAACTCCCTTGCCGATTGGGAGATTATGAATTGCTGGAGGAGTTGGGGCGGGGTGGGATGGGGGTTGTCTACAAGGCCCGCCAGCTATCCCTGGACCGCGAAGTGGCGGTCAAGATGATCCTCCAAGGGCAGTTAGCCTCGGCCTCTGACCGCCAGCGGTTTCGAGCGGAATCCGAAGCGGCCGCGCAACTGGACCATCCCGGCATCGTCCAGGTTTACGAAGTCGGTGAACTCAACGGTCAGCCGTACTTCAGCATGAAGTACATTTCCGGCCGCACGCTTTTGGAACTCTTGAGCGGCGGGCCTCTGCCGCCGCGAGAAGCGGCGTGGATTCTGGCGCAGGTGAGTCGGGCGATTCACTACGCCCACGAGAAAGGCGTGCTGCACCGGGATCTCAAACCATCCAACATCTTGATCGACGCTGCGGGCCAACCGCACGTGACCGATTTCGGGTTGGCCAAGCGAATTACGGAGGCCGCCACGCTGACGAGGACTGGCGCCATCTTGGGCACGCCCGCGTACATGGCACCCGAGCAAGCGGCGGGGATGCGCGGCGCGGTCGGTGCGGTCAGCGACATCTACAGCCTGGGAGCGATTCTCTACCATTTACTCACCGGGCGGCCACCGTTCCAAGCGGCCTCGGCGTTGGACACGGTGCTGTTGGTTCTGGAGCAAGATCCCACTCCGCCGCGGCTGGTCTATCCGCGCGCGGATCGGGATCTCGAGATGATTGCCATGCGATGTCTGCAGAAGCCGGCGGACTTGCGGTACGAGACGGCGGACGCCCTCGCGCGGGATCTGGAAGCGTATCTTCATGACGAACCGATCGCCGCCCGTAGCGGTCGGTTTGTGCAGGTACTCACCCGTCTGTTCCGGGAAACGCACCACGCCGCGTTGTTGGAGAACTGGGGACTCTTGTGGATGTGGCACAGTTTGGTGTTGGTGATCGCTTGTGCTCTGACGAATGTGCTGTGCCTGCTGCACTACGAAGGACGCTGGTACTACACTGCCTTATGGACGGCTGGGTTGGGCATGTGGGCCGCGGTGTTCTGGGCGTTGCGACGGCGTGTGGGGCCAGTGACCTTTGTCGAGCGACAGATCGCGCATGTCTGGGGGGCCAGCATGGTAGCCATCGGCCTGCTGTTCTTCGTGGAACTCCTGCTGGAGATCCCGGTGTTGACGCTCTCGCCAGTCGTCGCCCTGATCACGGGAATGCTATTCTTCATCAAGGCGGGCATTCTTTCGGGCTCGTTCTACATCCAGGCCGCGGTGTTGTTCGCGACCGCCTTCGTGATGGCCCTGGTGCCCACGTACTCCCACCTGATCTTCGGCGTCGTCGCTGCCGCCTGTTTCTTTTTCCCTGGTCTGAAGTACTATCGGCAGCGCAATCGCAGCCTCCGCACACAGCGGGCACTGGACGGCCACGCGGAAGAATAGCGAGTCTTGGCCTGCCCTACTCAACGGACGGCGCCAGGGCCAGTTCCTTCAAGGCATCCAGGCTGGCGAGCACGTCTTCGCAGGGGATCTGACGCCAGTGATCGGTCTTGTGCCGCAGCAGCGCGAGCTTGAAGGCCTCAAACGCATCTGCCAGATCCTCGGGCAACTCGGCCAAGTTCTCGAACGGTCGCACGCACACCACCGCCTCGCCGGGCGGATCGGCCGCCAAGCTTGACGCGCCGTTCTGCTCGCGTTTCCCAGCGACGTCAGTTGTTTCGTCTCCGAAATCCGGGCCTTCCGGGAGGGGGCGGCCCGCTGACTCGGCCGTCTGTCCCGAAGACCGCTGGGACGTGGCATCTCGCTCCAGGTTCGGATCGGCGTCCTCGTCCGTCTCGGCAGCCACGATATCCTCGTCGCGCGGTCTGTCGGCCGCCAGCGAACCCATCGACTCCCAGCGTTTGCGGCGCATTTCGGAGACCGACCAAGCCGACTGGACGGTGCCTTCCAGCCACAGCTCGGCATCGTCCCAGTCGAGAGCGGCCTGGAAATGGCTCCAGTAGAGCCCCGCGTAGTCGGTATGGGCCGAGCCGAAGCGTTGATAGACTCGACGCAGTCTACCCACATGTTGCCCCGTCACGCCACCAACCCGCCGCGCCCACGCTTCGTCCGCATACTCGGTGGCCGCCGACCTGGCCTCGATCATCGCGGTGCGCCATTCGGCGATAATCCGGCCTTTTTCCCAGTTCGTCGTGCTGATTAGGTGTTGCCAACGCCCGACGTAGGAGTGCGAGGCGACGTCAACCGACGGAAGCCAAGGCGAAACGTCCCCTGTCGCGGTCGCCTCTCCAGAGAGAATCTCAAGGTTTCCTTCCACAATTCGACTTCCTGCTGTTGGAGACTTCGGAGCCGCTCCTGAACGCTGCTGTAACTTAACACGCCCCGGATGAAGCTCCAGGGGCCTCGCAACGAATTGCCCCAACGCAGTTCACAGCAGGACTTTCCCCGCAGAACGTGGCTGGCGACCACCGGGGAAAACTTGTCGACAGGTCGGCTGACCCGGTCAAGGCAGGACGGGCGTGATTCGTACCAGTTGCTCGCGGATGAGCGTGAATTTGCGGTCGATTTGCATCCCGCGCAGGAGATACGGCGTGACCCAGGCGTTGGCATCCAGCGGGACCTGAATCCTAACCGTGACTTCCTTAGTTTGTAGATCGATGACGTCCGGAGTGACATTGATGGTGGCCTCTCGGGCGCCGACCACCGATAGAATCCCGTTCGCCCGTTCCCACGCTTCCATGGCCGTGGCCCCCGGCACGATGCCGCAGCGAGCACCTTCAAAAGCCGCCATCTCGACGGTGTGCCGGAGCATGTTCATGCGCGCGAACTCAAAGGCGGCGAAGAAGAACAAGAACACCAGCGGAGCCACGGCCGCGAACTCTACAGCCGCCGCACCGCTTCTTCGTCCACGTCTCTGTCGCGTCATCAACAAGCTCCCTCTAGTCCCCGTCCGTACTGTCGCCATCGCATGTGGGGCGGCGGGGCATCGGTTCAGTCTCACTCGGACTGGGTCAATATCGTGACGGTGGTGCGGGACGCCAGAATGACTTCAGCCACCGCACGGAAGACATTCGGCAAGTCAGCTACGACAGGGGCGGGATGAAATGATCCGCCGGTCAGATTGGCGATCGAGCCCATGAGCGCATTGTCGGCGAAGGATCCGATAGTGATCGTGTGGATCACGATCCCTTGGTCTCTAGCCTGCCGAGCGACGTCTTCTGGTTGCATCGTCTGCGTTCCCGCTTCATCGACGAATTGGTATCCGTCGACTGCCAGCACCATGATCTTCTGATTGAATTTCCGGAATCGCTGATCGGGCGGAAGTTGCTCCTCCAGAAGGAGTGCTCGTCCCTTGTTCATGCCGTTGCCGATGAACTGCAAATCCAACCTCCCGGCCACCAGGGCGGCCGTAGCTTGGCGGATGAGGTCAAAATTTGAGGTGAAGTTCTGGTCCACGCTGGCCGTCGTACCAAACGAGACCTGGGCCAACTGGATCTGCTGGGAGTACGGATTCAGCGTGTCCAGAAAACACGGAACAGCTGCCTTAAGAGCGGTCAGTTTGCCAAAACTCCGCATGGAATTGGCTCGGTCGAGTACCAAGCAGACATCGCAGGTCAGGCGGGTCGCCGTCGCGACCAGCTGAGGCTCGTATGCGGACCTTCCCAGGACACTGCCGAAGAACAGTGGGACGCTGCCGGACGCGGACGCCGCTAGTTTGCGACCGTCAATGCGTGCGGCACCAAAAGGCGTCACGCCGGGAAGAAAGGTGGATCGGCCAGTCGTCTGAAACTTGACCTGCCCAAACACAATATCGGCGTCATCCAGGAACAGTGGCTGGCCAGCCACCAAGTTGAGTCCAGCTACCTTCCTGGCGGCTTGCCGCGCCAAGTTGACGTCGTTGGTCACATTCAGCGTCGTTACCGCAGCCTTGGCAGCAGCGTCCGTCGACGATCGCAACTCCGCATTCACCAGTTCCATGTAGGCGATGTCCACAGAAAAAGCCACGCAGGCAAGAAACAGGACCAACAGCACGGCAATCAGGATCAACATGGCCCCGCGGCGGCGCGGATTCCGCGGTCGCCGGAGCGGTACAGCGCGTGGGGAGGGTGAGAGCTTGTTCATGGCAATCTGCGAATCAGCATCGCGAAGGGGGATAGCTTAAAGGTCAAGTCCGTACGTCAGGAACGCCAGAATCGAGCAGGAGGGTCTCTCGTTTGCCACACTTCACACTTAATTCGCTTCCTTTAACATGACGCATTTCGCGGTGACATTCCTGGAGCCGAAGAACCACGGAGGCATGAGGCGATTTGAATCGAGGGGCGCTGTCACTGTGACCGTTACCGGGGATCCCGCCGTCGCCTCGGCCGGATTACTAGGGTCGAGTTGTACGGTCCCCTGCTGGACCTTGCGTTCGCTCAGCATCCCGTCGGCGCAATCCAGAATCTCTTGGGACGTCCTGGCGGGTTCGACAGCGCACCGGACAGCTTCGTACGCGGTCGCTTGCAGGGCCTGTCTTAAGAAAATCATGCTGCAGGCTTCGATGGCCGCCAGAACGATCACCATGATTACCGGCAAACAGACCGCAAACTCGACTACGGCTGCCCCCGACCTGGCGATGCGGCTTGGTTTTTGGTTTCGCCAACGGCGAATGAGTCTTGCACTGTCCATAAAACGATCTGACTGCAGCCTTGAGTTTCTTGGCCTCCCGCCGGTACAGCGACTGTCTCGTGCACACTCGCCAGCTTTTCGCCGACGGGGTCCGCACGTGGCAAGTAGAGTTGTCGCATGACTGTAGGGTAGGTCAGAAACGACCGTGGAAGCCCGGCGGGACTCGCAGGGGCGGCAAAACAGAAAGAAACGAGTGCCTACTCGCGGCACAATCGTTACCACCAAAACACCGTCGAGCCGACGCAGCTCGGGCCATCGTGAGGAACAGCCGAGAAATGACCTCGGCATTTGCCCATTCCCCCCCACCATCTCCCCGGAATACCGGGGCGAGGGACAACGCCGTTAAGTATTTTGGTAGCCGAATTCGCCAGAATTCGGGTGTTTGGCGTGAATCCGCGAAGTCTGGCGACTTCGGCTACGACGTACGTGCCGGCTTTTGCCCGCGTCAAAATCCTTAACGGCGTTGGGGGCCCTGATCATAAGGTGGCGCAAAACGCTAGCAGCAGGGGGTCAGGGTGGCTGGCGGCAGAGTGCAGCGATGCCCCAGAAACCGGGTACTGGGGCTTCGCTTAGGCTCAGCCGCCAGCCACCCGGCCCGTTGCCAGCACCAACAG
>JAPLNJ010001007.1 GCA_026692885.1 Planctomycetota bacterium
AACGGATGGTCCTGTTTTTGTTCCGCCCCCATCCGGGCTTGCCCCGGTGGACAAGAGGTTTGAAAACCAAGGCCGCGTACCGCAACCACATCCCGTCCCCTTCGCCGCATTCACCGCCGCCTGCGGCGGCGGTGAATGCGGCGAAGGGGTATAGAGGGGGTGGGGGCCGCTGGTAGTGACCAAACCCTTTTTCCACTGGGGCAAGCCCAGTGGGGAAAGTGGCCGAATAGCAACGACTTAGGCTTAACCTCGTGCCATTCGGGGCAAGCCCGAATGGGGACCCGACATGCCAAGCTGGAACAAAAGCCGGACCAGATCTCACCATTGCAAGGACTCTCTGGGATACGCGGAAGCTCAGGAGGTGGCCGAGCGTGCCCGGCGTCTGTCCCCCGCCAAGGCGGAACACAGCGGCAGTAGCCTCGTCGATATGGAAATCGTGGACGAAGACACCGGCCTCGGTGGGCGTTTCCTGGTGCAGTTGATGAAACACAGACGAGCTCCGCTGCCGTGGACCAGGTTGGGCGTCGGCAGTCCGGTGATCCTGTCACCCGACGAGTTCGGAGGGCGAGCTGCACCTCGATCGGAACTGCGGGCTCGATTCCGTGCTCCGCACAAGGAGGCAGCCGGCTACCGCGACGAAGCCTGTCAAAGTGTCGAGCCGGGCTGCTGGATTCCGCTGCTGCGCTGCGATCGTGTCGTGCTCGCCGGCGACTACTGCCAGTTGCCGCCGACCGTGGTCTTTGAAGTTGCGAGTAGCCGAATTCGTGAGAATTCGGGGTGTTTCGCCGAGGCCAACGACCACCGCAGCCTCCGAATTCTCACGAATTCGGCTACTCCCCGCCGAAATGCGCAACTTGGTGGACAGTGGCACGGTCTTCCCTCCCTCTCCCCCAAAAGTCCAAACTGAGCGGCCCGCCGCCACTCAGCGTCACCACGTAATTCCGATTGGATCGGCGTCACGGATCGAGCGCCTTGAATCTCAAGATTCGAGTGCGACGCTAGAAATGAGTACCTGCATTGAGCTATCATTCTGCGTGCTCGGGGGATCGGAAAGAGCAAAAACCTTCCGGGCCACGCTTGACGAGAACCTGACCGCGACGAAGTCCCTGTTCACGCGATGAAATTTGTTAACGCTTGGGGAGGTGTAAAGATGGGAAGCATCATCGGGCTCGTGGTAGGCTGCATCTACTTTGGCTCAAAACTGAGTAAGATCGGTTACAACGGAGTTCTGTGGTTCATTGCTCATGCGCCTCCTGCGGTTCCAAGCACTCGACAAGATTGGATCCGAAAAACCCTTGACTGAGCGAACCCTGCGGGTCGGCATCCACCAGCAGCACGCGCTCGCCCGCGTGAGCAAAGGCGCCGGCCAAGTGGAAGCAGATGGAACTGGGGGTTATTGGCACTGGCTCTTACCACGCTTCCGACAGTCTCTCGACGATGTCCTTTCTGGCCAGCACGCGTGAGCAGAGTTCCCACCGATTCTGGTCAGGATCAATGGTCTCCTTGTACCGGAGTTCGAAGACGTCACGGGCCTTCTGCCGCAGGTGGATGTACTGGTCCAGGGTGGCCTCAAGTTGTTCCACACTCTCGATCCAATCGTCCTCGATGGTGTCCGGCAGGCCGCCGAAGATGTCAAACTTGTCTTTCAGGCGGCGCGAGAGCACCCGGTAAACCTGTTCGTCCTGCGTGTCGTGGTACACGAGGTTCAGCATATCGACGGTCCGCCTGGCTTGACCGAACCGCTTGATGCGCCCCAGACGTTGCTCCAACCGCGACGGGTTCCAGGGCAAGTCGACGTTGATTAGGGTCCCCAGCGTCTGTAGGTTCAGGCCCTCGCACGCGGCATCGGTGGCCACCACCAGTCGGATTTCGCGTTTCTTTACAGCCGTCTTGATATCCTCCCGCTCGACAGCTGCGAAGTCCTGCCCGCGGAACAGCCCGCTCTTGCCCAACCCGGCATACACGGCAATCGGCTCGCCTGGAATCGCCTGCGCCAGCTCCGAGCCCATCCAGTACGCGGTGTCGTAGTACTGACTGAAAATGATGCACCCGTGTTCCAGCCACGTCTTTCCCTCCGAGCGATGCTCGGCGAGAAAGTACTGAACAGCAGCCAGTTTCGGGTCGCGTGCTTCCGGACGGGACAGCTCTTCCACGATGGTCCGAAGGTGGCTGGCCTCGTCGGGCGTAATGGCGTTGAGCAGAGTCTCGATGGTCTTGGTGTCGTCTTCCTCTTCACCGGGACTTTCACGCCGCAGCATCCTTTCGGCCGTGGCGCGGCCCGAGGCGAAGCTGGAGCAGATGCGTTGCAGGAGTAGGGTCTTCATAAACCCGGCAGCCTTGGTGCGCTGTTGCAGTAGCGTGGTAAATGCTTCGGCTGCTTGATAAGCGAGATCGAAAGGATGATTCGTCAGCAGCCCCAAACCGCTGAAACCGATGCCGGGATACGTGGTGAGCGGCGCGTCGGGGTCGGGGTGGATCTCCACGCCCACTTTTTCCAGTAGCCCGGCCTCTTCCAGCGTCTGCCGCCGGCGTAAGACGGTGTGGCGGACCAGCGGGTTGTGTTCTTGGAAGAAGCCGGGGGCAAGGGTTTGCCCGATCGCTTGTTGCTCGAGGAAACCCAGGGAGCCGTAGCCCCGGTCCGTGAAGAAGACCTGATCCGGCAGCCCCAACTGCAGACGCAGCGCAGAGAACAACGCGTCTTCGCAGCCGGCGGGCAACGGATTGCGCAGCCACTCCCAGGCCTCCCGGTCGTCCGCCGGTAGCTCTTCGCCCTTCACCAGGGGCAAAGCCTGCTCCCAGTCCGTCCAGCGCCCAAACCACTCCCGGCCCAAAACGAAATCAGCGCCTGCGTTGAGGATCCGCAGGAGATCCCACAACTCGTGGACCTCGGTCTGGATAGGCGTCGCGGTGCCCAGTAACAGGTTCTTCGTGCGTGGACCGATCCTGAGCATGAAGTCGAGCAGGTGATTGGGCTCGTGTCGTTTCTCACCGAGGCCACCGCGCCGTCGGGCCTTGTGGGCTTCGTCCAGGACCACGGTCCCGAACTTGCGATCCAGCAAGTGCTGCCGCTCCTCGGAGTCGTGAACGATGAGGCCCGTGGAGACAATTGCGATACGGAAGGGACAGCGGACGATGTCTTCGGGCCAGCGGGTCTTGATGATGTGACCATGGGGATCGATCCACACCTTCCGTGCCGACGACCAGACAGCGCTCGGGATCCCCAGCCGGTCATTCAATTCCACCTGCCATTGCAGGGTCAGCGTAGACGGGCAGAGGATCAGCACCGGCCCATCGTCCAAGAGCACCGCGAGCATGGCGCTGGCGGCCAGCGACAGCGTTTTGCCCACGCCGACCTCGTCGGCCAGCAGCAAACGCGCCCGACCGTAGGTCTCCCGATGCTGCAGGAACATGGTCACAAACGACCGCTGCCAGGGCTGGAGCTGCTCCCCGCCGCGGTAGATGGGACTCTCCGCCAGCGCGGCGGCCGGAAGTTCGTGCGGCTGGGCCTCCGCGAAACGAATCTCGACACGTTCCGCGACGCGGTGGATCTCTTCGATAATCGCGTCGGGCAGCGGAAAGGCATCCTTCCAGAGAGCGTCGAACTCGTCTTCAACCCAGGCCACGCCCTCGGGCGAAGTGTCCTCCCAGAGGATCTCGTAGTTCTCGGCGAAGGCACTCTTGGTCTCGTTGATCGAGCCGAGAAAGCAGGTCTTCGTGCCATCCGCAGCTTCGATGACGCCGGCCTTGCCGTGAATGAACACCCGGTCCTTGGGTACGACGCGAATTTCGACCCGACCGCTGGTCAGCAGATCGTGGAGCCGCCGGTAGCGTTCGCGATGCAACAGCGCCTCGACTTCGGGGGTCGCTTCGTTCCAGCGGTCCTTGAGGGCCGTCTCGCGGACATGTTTCGAGACGGCCACATCCGCCGCATCCAACTCGCTGTTGCAGACCACCTGCACCTTGGGAATCCCCGCAATCTCCTCGCCCACGAGTTCGAAAATCGAACTACGGAAGTAACCCGCGATGCGCCGGTAGGACTTGGCGCCTTGCAGCTTGGTGCTCAGGAAAGCGTGGTCCAGCCGCTGACGGCGGGAGGAGAAGCGGTTGAGGTTGTCGGATCCGGTACGAGTTCTGCCACCACGCGATAACCCTTGCTCACAATTAGGGTCGGCAATAACGGCACCATCCAGCCCGTCTGCGGGCAGCATGTTTCCACGCAATAGAGAAACACTTTGGCCCGCCAGCCCGCGCCGTCCGTCTCGACGCCGAGTCGATCTATCTCTGACTGCACACGACGAACCAGTTCCTGCTGATCCCTCGCCAGCCTCTCGCGGCTCTCCATGGAGCCACCGATGATGTTGAAGGCGCCCCAGGTGAGCATGCAGGCTACCGGATTCAGATCGGAGGCATAGACGTCGCAGCCGAGTCGGGCGGCCTCGAAGGCAATCTGCCCAGAGCCACAAAACGTATCGCCGAGCCGCGGGCGGTGGCCGAATCGCATGATGCCCAACTGCTCGACCAACTCCGGAAACGAGTGGGCACTCGTGCCCAGATGGGTGTTGGCCTCATCCCAGACGTGGTCATGGACGGTGGCGGCGACCTCTTCGGCTCGCTTGGCATTGTCCACTCGTTCACGGTAGGGGATCTCCGGAAGCAACCTCGCTTCCAGCCGGCGGCGCTCCAGTTCCGAAACGTCCTCACGCCAGGCCAACTTCACGTCCTCGTACTCCGGCTGCGACCAGTCCCAAGGGGAAGGGGGAGGAATAAAGGATGAAGGCTGAACGGTGAAGTAGTCAGCGGGGCGGGCGATCGCGAGCCTGGCGAGAATCTCCTTCGGTTTGGAACGTCGCGGCCAACGAGCGACAAATGACTCGGCATCCATCGCCATCAACTTCTCGAAGATTTCCAGGTCACGCTTGGGGTCGTTCGTGGCCGGGAGTAGGCAGCCGAGAATGCAGGCTTTGTTCAAGATCAGCGGTTTACGCCCCTTCCAGTAGCTGCCCAAAGCCGTGAGCGTCTTGCCATGCACCGCCATCTGCTCCTTATACGCCTCGGCCGAGAGCTTCTGCACGGGCAACAGGCGTTCGATGAGGGCGGGCGCATCCCTGAGGGAAAACGGTGTAACGGCGTTGCTCATGACTGATACCAACCCATTCCTGGTTATGCCACGCCACTTCGCGGCGACTTTGCGGTGGATTCTCGCCCCAAAGGGGCCAAATTCGATAGCCCAGGGCGCAGCCCTGGGTTGTCAGTCGCCGTTGGAACCGCAGCCCTGAAAGGGCGAAACAACGGCACCGAGCACTTCGTGTCTCGCCCTTTCAGGGCTACTGCGGTTTTCGGTTTCCGCAACCCAGGGCTACGCCCTGGGCTATCGAATTTGGCCCCTTTGGGGCAAGGATTTCATGACGTAGCTCACCTTGATCGTCCAAACCCGAACGGGGTTTCACAAGGGGTGGTGCTGGCCGCGAGCCGGATGTGGAATCCCGCCGGGACCGCCCCGCGACTTCCTAACGCATTCTGCAGCAACCGCTTGCATCTTTCGTGGACGCGGGTTGACGTTTCCGTGCCCAAGTCCGATAATCCGAGACGTAACCAGAAAGGAAGGCCGGTGGCGAAGCATCCCTTGAAGACGTATGACTTCACGCTTGTCTTGGCGAATCTCGCCGAACTGACCGACATTCAGGCCAATGCCCTCTTCCGCGCCGGTTGCGATGATGCTACGCCAGTCAGCCGAGACAGTCGCGTCTTGCTGCATTTCGCACGGGAAGCGGATTCCCTGGAACACGCCATCCGTTCGGCCATTGCGGACGTAGCTCGCAGCGGCTTGCGCGCCGCCCACGTCGAAATGGAATGCCCGGTCTGATCGCGTTCCCAACCTCTGGGTGCTAGCACCAAACGGTTTTTTGCGGTGGGAGTGGCAAGAATGAGGTTTAGTGTTGTCGCATGGACGGGGCTTGCCGCTAGGGCTCAGACGTACAGAATTCAAAATTGGCGGTTTGGCGACTTTGCCAAGTCAGTGTGGTTTGTCCGCTAATTTTGAATTCTGTACGTCTGAGCCCTGCTTGGGGCCCGGCACTGCGGAACAGTAAAATCTCATTCCTTACGCGTCAGGACCAAGAAACCGTTTGGTGCTAGTCATTGAACAAAGGAAGCGCGATGAAGTCGGCCTGACGCGGCCTTCGTTTTCGCTTGGTTGCCGGTTTCTCACCATCGGACAGCGCAAGAAACAAGGCCCGCCGCCAGCCGCGCTGCGTGTCCTCGGGCAAGCCGGCTTCGGCTACCGTCATCGCGAACAGCCACCAGCGTTCCTCGGGCCGGAGGGCCGCCCACTTGCTGCAGATCACGGGGAGTTGCTCCTCGTTGGCCGTCTCGGCCGCCCAGGCGAGCACGCACAATTCCTTGCCCAGCAACCGATCGACCAGATTGGTGCCGGTATGCCAGCGGCCGGTCGTAACCTTGGCCGCCTTCAGCCGATCATTGAACTCGCGCCGCGCGATGTCGGCGATTGCGGACCAGTTCGGACGTTTCAGCAGTGCCCGCTCCTCGTCGCGTGGGACACCGCCCTCCTGGCCGCGGTAACCGTAGTCCTCGACGATCACGACCGACGCAGCCCGTGAGGCCGAGATCTCGACGCGGAAGACATGGGCACCGAACTTGTCCGGTGCGCCGAAGTCCACGGTCTGTGGCTTGTCGCTCATTGCTCCACTTCCCCCGCCGCCAACTCGATGCCAAGCTTCTCGGCAAAGTCCTTCAGATCGTGACCGGAGGCGAAGTGGGCCTTGCGGAACGTCATCGTGATCGGAGTGTCCGGGTGGAATTTTTCCAGCACCTTGGCCAACAGGGCCTGAATGAATGCCGCGTCGACCGCGATGTCACCGACGTTGATACCGATCATCTGGTTGCCTTGGCCCACCATCAGCACGAGGCCCTCGAACGTGGCCGACTTCTCGGCGGCCTGCTGCAACCCCTCAAAGGTTTTGGCGCGCGAGTCGAGCTTGCGGCCCGAACGGGAGACCAGGCGGCCAGGCTTCACGTCATCGATTTGAACGCCTTTTTTCCCTTTGGCTGGGAAGCGAAACTCCGCCTTGCCCTCCAGGCACTCGGCTTCGCTGAAGACCCGCAACACCACATCTTCGTTGCCGATGGCGAACGGCTTCTCGTACGGCGTTCCCTCGCGTGGCTCGCTGCCGTCCAGCGTGTAGCGCAGGATGCCTTGGGGCGCGACGAACAACTCGATGGTCCGTTTGCCGCCTTTCTCGGTCAGCTTATTGCGCAGGACCAACTTATTGGACCAGGTCACTGGCTCGCCCGTTTCGTATTGGCCGGACGGGTCCATGACCAGGAAATTCACCCGCAAAGCGGAGGTGGTGAGCACTTGGTCCTTGAGCTGCACACTGGATTCGGACACCGGACCATCCTCGGTGTAGTACACCCGAGGCGCAGGACCGGCGTTCTGCGGGTTGACATGCAGACGCACGGTTCCGGCATCGTCCGGTTCGCTGTCGGGGGTGACCTGGGCTGAGGTTTTCTTCTTCTTGGGCTTCTTGGTGACGTAACCATTGCCAAGGTCCTCCCAAAGCCCCCGATTGCAGGCAATCGACTTCAGCGTGTCCAGCCCCTTGGGCGGAAGCCAAGGCATACCGGCCTGTTCGGCGTACCGGTCGGCCGCGTCGGACCAGCGCGTCTCGTCCTGGTTCTCCGGCCAGAGCAGATCCTGGGCCTTGTCGCGAACGGGATCGAAGTCCTTGTCGATGTCCAGATACAGCTTCAGCGGATTGGAGGTCAGCGTTTTTTGGACCTGTTCCTCGCCGTTGAAGGGCTGGGTGGCCTCGCGGGTCATATCCAGCGGCTTGGGGACCAGTTGGGCGGACCGGCCGGAGCGTTGAATGGGAAAGAGGACCTTGTCGAACAGGTTGAGGATCGTGGAGGTGAAGTCATGTTCGTAGGTCTGTTGCTTCTGTTCGAGTTCCTCGCGCTGGGGGTGGCCTTGCGGGATGCGACCGTCGGCCTTTTGTGCTGCGTAGAGTTGGCGGGCGGCTCTTTCGACGCTGCCCATCGCGGTCTTGTCACCGGTGAGGACGCACAGGTTGTTCTTCTGGCTGAGGCCGTCGAAGAACTTCTGGACTTCCTCGGGGGGAATTTTGGAATCGGGACTGACGATCAGCAGCACTCGTCCTTTGCGCACGCGATCTGCCACGTCCTCTAATTTAGGGAGCGGAAGAACGTCTTCGTAGCAGGTCTTGCGCGTGGGCTTGAACATCTTGCGCATGCGGTCGCGGATCAGGTCGTCGACTTGGTTTTCGGGGGCATCGTGGGCGAGGCTGCGCAGAAGCTTGGTCAGATTCTCCTGGCGATCGAAGTAGTAACGCCCCTCCGGCGTATGGTGGAGATACCAGGCGACCTTTTCCAATTCCTCGAAGGCCGCGAGGAACTCCGACGGTTCGCGCAGGGGGGAGGTGAGGCACTCGACCAGTTCCTCCCGCGTCAGGCCCTTCACCGCGTTGACGGCCGTCGAGAGGCTGGCGGTGAGCAGTAACGAGCCGACCTGGGTGGCGGCCTCCTTGCCGGTCTGCAGGTCGATGACCTGGGCGTGTGCGGACGCCTGGGCATCCCAGAGATCCTTGGCGATGACATCGCGCATGCCGGAAATCTCGGTCAGCTTGTCACGCACCTCGGGAATCGCCAGGTCAAAATGCTGCGGCCCCATCAGGAACACGTCATTGGCCGGCCGCTCCCAGACGGACTTGAGCAAGCGGGACACAAGCTCGATCAAACCGCGAGTCTGCTTGAACTGCTCGTTCTCCTTGAACAGCGCGATGACGTTCTTGAGCCGCGGGTGGAAGGGGTAGGCAGCGGCGACTTCATCGGCAATCGCCTCGGCGCCACGGTTGGCCGTCTTGGACTTGGCCGCCTCTTCCAACTTACGGCCGAACGCCTCGGCAATGTCCTCGATCTCCGCCTTGTCGGGCAGACTCTTGAAGAGCCGCTTGCGCAAGATGTCGTAGATCTCGTTGGCGGCCAGGTCGACCGGTGTGATGTTGCGCTCCTGCCGCCCGAGTTCAGCACGGGCATCTTCCAGCGCGCGGTTGATAAGCTTGGTGCCGGTGTCGTAGGTTGCGGCCAGGTCGGAGACGACCACGCAGACGTTCGATTTCTTGCCGGCGGCCGTCAGCATGTTCGCGAACGCACGGGTGGCGATGTCGGCCACCGTGCCGTTGCCGACTTTTTGCGTGTCCAAGTAGTGGAAATACGGCGGCATTTCATCCAACAGGATGAGGATGGGCCGGTCGCCGTCGAACAACTTGAGCCAGTCCCTTTCGTCCGGTGCCTTGGGGCCGCTGGTCCAGAACGCTTTGAACTGGTCACCCTTGCCGAGTTGACTGGCAATTTCGCCCCAGAAGAAGTGATCCGGGTTGTTTCGCCCGTTGAAGGCCACAATCTCGGCGGTCTTGAACGACGAGGCATGCAGCATGCCGCCGCAGTACTTCTTGCGCAGTCCGGCGTCCTTAGCCAGCAGGCCGAATCCGACCAGCAGATGGGTCTTGCCTCCACCCATGGACTGTTTGAGGTGAAACACGGCCTGGCTGGAGAATCCGGCGAGCCGTGCGAGGCCCTCCGAGATCAACTGCTGCATGCCCTGGGTGATGTGCGTCTTGTCGAAGAAGGCGGCACCATCGCCCTCGCTGGTAATCAATTCATCAAGCTGTTCAATCTGGTCGCTGAGTTTGATGGTCAGGCTTCCGGCCAGCGGACCAGCAGGACGCCAGGCGCTCGTAGGGTTTGTTGGCGGATTCTGCCTGACGTGAGGTGGAAGGCGTCCCCAATCTGCGCGAACGACTGGATGTTAGCGGTGCAGTTGGTGCGCCCGGATCCGTTCCCCCGCTGCTCGCCAGCACAGCTCCCAGTACACTGGATCGTCGGACTCTGCACCGTACCCATGCGCGCGTTCGCGAACGGCCTGCCACGGGCCGTCCTCGACTGACTCGTCGGCAGACGCCGACGGCGGAGGTACTGGGGACAGCGACGAGTCCTGGAGGCGATGTTCCGGGCGGACCGAGGACGCGGCGTTTGTTGGCCGAGAGTCAAACTCAGAGCTGAGTTGATCGGAGGCCGACGCCGGGCGATGGTGAGGCGAATCTCGAACAGTTTGGACGGCTCGTTCCAAAACCGTTAGAAGCCCGCGCAGCCGTGTCGGCCCCACGCTCCTGGCGTTGACCAACTCCGCCAGGGAACCGTCCAGGATTGTACGCAAGCTCTTGCCAAGCAACCTTGAGGGAAGCTGCCGGTCGGTCGGCAGTGTCCAGGTCATCAGGGAGGCGTCCACGAGCGGGTTCTGTCGGCAGCTCTCGAAGAGTGTCTGGATGGTCGCGAACTTGCCAGACACATGGGTGTAGCAGATGGCCGAGGATTATCTTCTCGCATCCGGGAGTGTGCAAGCAGATTCGATGGTGATGGCGGACAACTGCACACGCCTGAGGACGTCTGTCACCTGATGGCGGGCTTGTCCTACGGCGGCATCAATGCCAGATCGAAATCCGTTCGACGATATTCCGTGTTACCCGGCGTTGACGACGGTCGTAGAGCCGCGTGGTACGCGGGTCCGAGTGGCCGGCCAAGTGCTGCACGTCCTCCAGCGGTACACCTTGGGCGAGGCCATGGGCATTGTCCAGCTGGCACGCGAGTTCCGCCCGCTTCGATCTTCCCGACGCGACCATGCGCCGTACCGCCGCGGCAGCGGTGAATAGGGGCGAGATGTTCACGGTTTCCGAGAGAGCTTGGAGCTGGCCGGTCTCCAGCTGACTGGTGAAGCTGAGCAGATGACCGAAGAGGTGAGGACCAGGGCTGTCTTCGGCGAGCGGATGCCAAGGGCCGTGGCGGTGCCTGGTTCCCGACACCTCTCAATCGATCGCCGGGAGCTGGGCACCGAGTCGCAAGGCCAGCTCCAGGGCTTCCTGGGAGGTGTGGATGCGTTGCTCCAACTGGGCATCGCGGACCCCACGCAGCAAATCTTGGTAGATCGGCCCCGGACGGATCCCGTGCGCCTGCAGGTCGTGGCCGGTCAGCAGCGGAGGCGGATCGAGCTCCGCGCGGGGCAGCGACAACTTCTGGCAACAGTAGTCGATTTCCGCCGCCTGACCAGCACTGACTTCGGCGACGGCGCGGGCGTAACACAATAGCTCGTCGATTCGCGGGTGTGTGAGTAGTCGCTGGAGTTGCGGCCAGGGAAGATGGCTGGCGCGGCGCAGTTCCGACTCGTGCAACAACAGCCACTCGGCACCGACGCGTTCCGTGTTGGACAGTCGCAAGCGGTCGCAGATGCGTTCGACTTCCGGGACCAGCTCGCCCGTGGGATGTACGAACTCGCGCACCAGGGCGGCCAAGGCGACCGAGAAAGTTGGCTCGTGAAGACGGCCCAGCACCGCCAGCGTTCTGGGCCACGGCGTATCGTCCAGACAGCTGCCGCCGTTGGGCGCCAGCCCACGAAACTCGGGCAGCATGACTTCCAGTAGTCCTGCTTCATGCAGCAGCTCCAACGCGCGCCGCCGGCTCCGATGCACCAGCATCCGACGGAGTTCTGCGGAGATCCGTTCGGCGCTGACAATCACGATTTCGTGGGCCTGCCGCTGCACGGCGGCCAAGGTGTCCGGGTCCAGGGCGAACTCGAAGGTCGCCGCAATCCGCACGGCCCGCAGCATCCGCAGTTTGTCCTCGGCAATCCGCTCCAAGGGATCGCCGATAGCCCGCACCAGCCGGGCCTGCAAATCCGCCTGCCCCCCCACATAGTCGAACACGCGCTCTTCCAGCGGATCGAAGAACAAGCCGTTGATCGTAAAGTCGCGGCGGCGCGCGTCCTCTTCCGCCGTGCTGAACGTCACGTGGTCCGGATGCCGGCCGTCGCTGTACGGAGCGTCCCGACGAAACGTGGCCACTTCCACATGACCGGACTGCCGGGAACCCAGCACCGTAATCACGCCAAACGCCTGGCCCACGGCCAACGTGCGGCGGTGGCGAAACACTTCGCGAATCTGGTCGGGGGTGGCCCCGGTCGCGACATCGTAGTCCTTGGGGCAGAGGTGCAACAGAGCATCCCGCACGCAACCGCCCGCCCAGAGAGCGGGGAAACCGGCATGACGCAGTTGCCGCACGACGTGGACCGCGAATTGGCGCGCTTGTTCGGGATCGATCGCGTTCATGAGTGGCGGTCCAGCTGCCCGAACTCGGCTCAGGTGCCGAACTCGGGACGGCGGCGGCCAAGTTGCGTTTGCAGGCGTTGTACAATGCTGCTGTGCATTTGGCTGACCCGGCTCTCGCTGAGGTCCAACGTGGCGCCGATCTCTTTCATGGTCAGCTCTTCGTAGTAGTACAGAATGATGATCAGCCGTTCGTTGCGATTCAGGCCCTTGGTCACCAACCGCATCAAATCATTCTTCTGAATGCGGCGCGTGGGGTCTTCGCCTTTCTTATCTTCCAGGATGTCGATCTCTCGCACATCCTTGTAGCTGTCGGTTTCGTACCATTTCTTGTTCAGGCTGATCAGGTTGACGGCGTTGGCTTCGAGCAGCATCTTTTCCAGATCCTGGATCTTCAACTGCATGTGCGCAGCCAACTCCTGATCCGTCGGATGCCGTCCGAACCTGGCCACCAGTTCCTTAGTCGCTTCCTGGAGCTTGCTGGCTTTGGAGCGGACCAACCGGGGCACCCAATCAATGGTCCGCAGTTCGTCCAGCATGGCGCCGCGAATCCGGGGCACACAGTACGTTTCGAATTTGACTCCACGGGTCAGGTCGAAGGCATCAATGGCGTCCATCAGGCCGAATACGCCCGCGGAAATCAGATCGTCCAGTTCCACACCTTCGGGCAGACGCGCCCAGATACGTTCGCCGTTGTACTTGACCAACGGCAGGTATTCCTCCACCAACCGATTGCGTAACGCGGTGCTGTTAGGGTCGGCCTTAAAGGCTTTCCAAACTTCGTGGATGTCTTCCCTGACGGACGCTTCCCTGACCGAAGCTTCTCTGACCGCTACTTCTGTCGCTGGTGCCGTTGCTGTGGCCATACAATCCTCCGTGATTGGCATGCCGACGAGAGGCCACCCGGGTGGGTCGTACTCTCGATAGCCCGCTTCCTGCTGGGCTATGGCCTGGTACATATTCTGTTTCTGTGCGCTGACTTCCGCCTCTCCGCCTACCCGCTAAACGTTCTGGCTTTCCCTCGATTCCAAGTCAGGGCTGTCACCCCAAGGTCTGACACCCCCGGAATCACCCCGTCAAACTTCCTGTAGTTACTCCAGTTTAACTTGACTAGGCATACAGGCGCTCTGTGACTTTATCGGCGACCGGACGGGGCCGGGTTTAGTAAAAATCTAGCAAGCTTTGACTCCCAGGAGCAAACGCGTCAACTTGCGGTGGTCCGCAGGTTCGATGTCCTCCGGTACATTCTGGCCCGTGGTGACGTAACTGAGCGGCCACCGAGTACTCCGTGCCAAGGCTAGGAGCTGACCGAGAGTGGTCGCCTCGTCCAGCTTGGTCAGCAGTAGCGCGGTGACCCCCGCCGGGGCGAATTGAGCGGCCGTGTTCCGCAGGTACGCGGCACTGGCGACCACGCTGAGCACGAGCTGGACTTCGTCGGCCTGAGCTTCGGCCAGCGTGGACTTAAGTTCCTGGATCTTCATGGCGTCTTGCGGGCTACGCCCGGCCGTATCCACCAGGATCAGCTCCAGGCCGGAGAGCCGCTCCACGGCAGCCCGCACTTCCCGAGGGGTCGAGACGACCTCCAGCGGCACCTCGAGGATGTCCGCGTAGCTGCGCAGTTGTTCGACGGCGGCCAGGCGGTAGGTGTCCGTCGTAATCAAGCCCACACGACGTTGTTCCCGGAGCCGGTAGTAGGCCGCCAGTTTAGCGACCGTGGTCGTCTTGCCGACGCCGGTCGGCCCCACGAGCGCGACGATCCGTGTCTGGGCAGGCCGGACTTGCAGGGGACCGCTGACCCGCAGCTCCCGCTCGATCAAGCGGGCCACGCGGGCCTTCAGGAGCACCGGATCGAGCAGGTCACGCGGGGAGGCCGCCTGGCGGACCTGGTCGACCAACTCCCAGGCCAGCTCCTCCTCAACTTCCGCTTGCAGCAATTCCCTGTACACCGGTTGCAGGATCTCGGGCAAGTCGTGACGCCGCGGACGCGCGGCCTCGCAGGACAGGTCTTCGACCCACGAATGGGGCGTGCCAGGTTCTTGTTTCAGGGACTCGCGAAGCTGCCTGCGATAATCCGTCGCATGGGCAGGTGGCAGATCGGTCGCCTCGTCCGCCTCGCCACGCCCGCTCAGCCGGGGCTGCAGCGGGGCTCCAGCGCCGGGCTCCGGGGCCGCAGCGGCCCATTGCGGAAAGCGGCTGGGAACTTGGATTTCCGACGAGGCCACGACTTCGATCTGCCGCGCGCCGGTCAGCCACTGGAACAGCCCTCGGCGGACCTCGCGCGTCTGCAGGACGGCGGCGTCGGGGCCGAGCGTGCGGCGAATCTCCTGCAACGCCTCAGGCATCGAACTGGCGCGAAACGTGCGGATGTGCAGATCCTCCACCGTGGGGCTTAAGGAAGTCGATATCGTCATGTATCTGGGATCCCTGGTGTGCGCGCGGTCCGCCGCCTCGCAACGGTGTTGGTTCAAGCCGCGACAGGCAGCCCGTCATTCACGATGCGTACGGATTCGACTCGGGTGTCCGGGGTAATTTCGTCGTAGCTGAGCACCACCAGGTCCGGCAGCCTGGTCCTCGTCAGCTGTTTCAGACCAGCGCGAATCTCCGGACTAACCAGCACCACTCGGGGACGGCCGGCGCGGGACAGACGCTCCGTGTCCCGGCCGAGCGAGTCGCAGAGCTGCTGCACGGCCTGGGGCGACAGTCGCACCCGCAGCCCGCGATCGTCCTGGTGCAATCCGCCTCGGATCCGTTCCTCCCACGCCGGGTCGATGGTCGCGACGCGCAGCCGGCGGTCGGTGTCTCGGTAACGCGTACAGATCGTGCGCGCCAGACGCTGACGCACGAATTCGGTCAACTCAACCGCATCCTTGGTGTGCGGGACGTGATCCCCGAGCGCCTCCAGCACGCTGCCCAGGGGGCGGATGGGCACGCCC
The DNA here is from genome assembly GCA_026692885.1 of Planctomycetota bacterium. The sequence continues at coordinate 15,125 of JAPLNJ010001007.1, forward strand.
TCGCGGAGCAGCACTTGTAGCACTTGTTGGACTTCGCCCAGTTTCATGAAGCCGGGAATCAATTCATCCACCACGGCCGGCGACGTCTTCCGTAGCTCGTCCAGCAGGTGCTTGGTGGCATCTCGCGTCATCAGGTCAGGCGCGTACTCGCGCACCACCTGCCGCAGCTGGTTCGCCAGCACCCCGCTGGGCTCGACAAGTTGGTAGCCTTGCCGCTTTGCCTCGGGCACGTGCTCCGGCTCAATCCAGACCGCGGCGTGCTGGCTGGCCGGGTCCACGGCCCGTTCGCCGGTCAGACTCCCGCTCGCGCCGTCGCGTGCCACCGCCAGCACGCGATCAGGATAGACGCAACCCTCGGCCACCGGGTTGCCGGCAATCTTGATCCGGTACTGGTGTTTGCCCAACCGGAGGTTGTCGCGGATGCGAACCCGGGGCAGGACGATCCCCAGGTCCACCGCCACTCGCCGGCGGACTTCGGTAATCTGGGCGAGCAAATCGCCACCCCGATTCGGGTCGGCCAGACGAATTAAGCCGACGCCGATTTCGATCTCCAGCGGATCCACCGCCAAGTAGTCCTCGATGCGTTTTTCCACGGCCGCCTGGGGCCGCTCGTCCGCACGGGACGGTGGGCAGGCGGGCCGTGCTGCCGAACGAATCGCAGCGCGCCGCAACAGGTAAGCGCCGCCGCCGAAACCGCAGGCCAAGGCCAACAGCGGGACCGCCGGCAAATGCACGAACACCAGCACCACTAGAAAGCTGGCCGCCACGGCCAGGACCAGGGGGCGCGAGAAGAGCTGCTTCAGGAACTCCCGGGGCAGGTCCACGGACTGAGAACCACGAGTCACCAGCAGGCCCGCACCCAGGGAGATCAGCAAAGCCGGGAGCTGCGCCACTAAGCCGTCCCCGATGGTCAGTTTGCTGTAGAGGCCGGCCGCCTCGCGCAGCCCCAAACCGGCGTCGAACACGCCGATGCATAAACCTCCGACCAGATTGATCAGGATGATAATCATCGCCGCCACGGCGTCGCCACGCACAAATTTGCTGGCCCCGTCCATCGCGCCGTAGAAATCCGCTTGGTCGGTGAGCTCTCGACGACGACGCTGGGACTCCTGAGCATCGATCAGCCCCGCGTGCAGGTCGGCATCAATCGCCATTTGACGTCCCGGTAGGCCATCCAATGCGAACCGTGCCGCCACTTCGCTGATCCGCGTCGCTCCCTGGGTGATCACCACGAACTGGATCACGGCGATGATGGCGAACAGGACCAAGCCCACCAGCGTATGGTCGCCGGAGACAAATTCACCGAAGGCCCGAATCACTTGGCCCGCCGCATCCAGATGCTCCGTCCCGGCTTGCGTCAGGATCAGCCGCGTCGAAGCCACATTCAGGACCAGGCGGCTCAGTGTCGTGACGAGCAGCAGGGAAGGGAACACCCCGAACTCCAGCGGCGTCTTGACGGACAAGGTCGTCAGCAACACCACCAACGCGACGGCCAAATTCGCGGCCAGCAGGATATCCAGCAGGCCGGCTGGCAGCGGCGCAAGCATCACCAGGACGCAGGCAATGATGCCAACCGGCACGACCAAATTTTGCCAACGAGCCAATCGTGACATGATGCTACGAAGAGTGTTTTTCGGTTCGAGACGAGCGGCGGAGATTATC
>JAPLNJ010001008.1 GCA_026692885.1 Planctomycetota bacterium
CCCTCGCAGGACCTGACGCTGCAGCCGGCCCTGCTGTACGAGGCGGGAGAGCAGATTCGCCGCGGGCGTCTGTAAGCGTTCCGCCAACTCGCCGACGGTCAGTCCGGCCGGGGCCTGAGTCACCAAGGCCACGAGCGTTTCCAGCAGCGTTCCGGCGCGGGAGAAGCGGACGTCGCGGTAGGCCCACAGGCCCCAGCCGTCAAACTGCGGTACGCCAGTCAGCGTGTAGTACGCGGCGTTGTGGTTATAGCTGGTGTGGTAGCCGGACTTCTTCAAGGCCCGGAAGACGGTCATGTGACAGACCTGGAATTGGTGCTGCAGCTGCCGCATTGTTGCGACCTTCCGTGACCGGAGCCAGTGGACGAGCTTCTGTTCCCTGTCCGTGAGCATGGCGGCCTCCTGTTAGTGTATGTGACTATGATTCACACAAAATATCACATACAATAACACATTTGACAAAAAAAGAACCCCGCTAACCGGGGAAAAGAAGCAAAAACGCGTCACCGACCTGTTAGGCTATGTGAAATGCTCAACTGCCCTTAACCTAACTTCAACCCTGACTTTGGGATACAACGCAACTGAATTTCGGAACAATAGAGGCAAGCTCGTGGGGGTCTCGCAGATGCACGTGCTTCCGACGGTACAGGAAGCCCACGACAGCCGGACGCGGGCTATTCAAGTACATCAAACGCAGCGCCGAAGTATCGGTTGATCGACGGTCCTGATGAATAACGTTCCCAAGGTACACTCGAACACCAAGATAACTTCCAGGAAGGCAAGTAACCGGTTGGCGATCGTCAGTCTACCCGAATGCGCGCCAACAATCAGCCAGTCGATGGGATTTGTCAGGGGAGATGGTTTCCCCCCACTGCTGTGAATATCTTCGGACGGGCCGGATGTCGGCAGAATACAAGCACGACGCGCAAGCGAGTGGGTCTGATTTTCGTTTTCCGGGCCACCGCGGACTCACTCGTTTGCGCGTCGTGCTTGTATTTCCAGCCGTTGACTGGCTGCAAAGAAGTTCACAGCAGTGGGGTTTTCCCCAGTAGACTGGCGGCAGGCGGTTTCTGGAAAATTGTGGGGACTCTCCTCTTGGTGCGTTACCACGTCAGTTCGGCGGCGAACTGGATTCTTTGGCAAAGCGGAGTGCCGCTATGCACCATGCTAGACGTCAGATTCACGAAGTCGTTCCTCAAGATCGACGTGCCGATACCCCACATAGGCAGTCACTCGGTCCGTCAGCAGACGGCGAACGTTGACTTCGTGCCGTCCGATTGAAGTCGGTCAACCTTCGCCGTATATTGAGCTCCCGCGACAGCCTATGACCTAGCGCACCCTTCGTTGAATTCACCGCCGGCTCTTTCCCAAACCGGGTTCGGCCTGCCCTGGTGCATCGCTGAACGCTGATCGCAGCCTGTTTCCTCAAACGAGGACAATCCTATGCCTGAGAACACCAATCTGCTTTTTGAGGCCGCGATGCAGCTTCCCGAGGAAGACCGGCTTTCGCTCGTCTCCCGCATCCTGGACACGATGCCCGCCCAAGACGTCACAACTTCACTGGATGATCCTGACTTGCTGGACGAGTTAGAACGCCGCTTTGCCCACCCGGAAAGTGCGATTCCCTGGTCCGAGCTTCAAGCGGAACGCTGATGCGAGCAACCGTCGTCTTTCATCGACGCGCAGCACGGGAGTACCGAGACGCGAGAGCTTGGTATGCCGCTCGATCGGCCTCGGTGGCGGAGCGGTTTTGCATCGCCGTCGATCGGGCCGTCAACCGGGGTGCGGCAGAAGCCGACGCCCAGCCGATTCTTTCGGGACCTTAGGATCGGCGCATCAATAAGTGTCGCAAGCATAGTAGTCGTCACGCTCCGCCGTGACGACATGTCATCACGGCGGAGCGTGATGACTACTTTGAAAACCCGACAGTTATTGATGCGCCGATCCTTACCGCTGGGTCCGCGTCCGAAGGTTTCCCTATCTGCTTATCTTCCGACGACAATCGGCGGACGTGCTGATGATCGTGGCCGTGGCACACACCAGCCGGCGTCCAGGCTACTGGCGGCACCGTACATAGTCCCGCGCAGGCCATAGCCGATTCCACGTAGACGAGCCTCTCCGAGACGGGCGCAACCGGTCGTCCACGGAATGTAGCTGAATTCGCCAGAATTCAGGTCCTCGCCCTCGAAAAGCCCCTGAATTCTGGCGAATTCAGCTACGATTCAGGGCCGTTACGATCTCGTGCGAGGAAGACCGGTTGCGCCCATCGCTGTCGGGATCGGGCGCTCCGTGGGCATAGGACCCAAACAGAATGATCTTGTCCGGCCGGAAACGTTCGGCCATCTGGCGAGCGAAATACCGAATCACCCGCATCGGGACATGCTGCGAATCATGCCCCCGAACCGGTGCGGACAGACGCGGGATGTGATGGATTTTGGCCATGCGTCTGTGCTGCCGCGCCGGTGAGTTCCTTCCATCGCTGCAGTACTCGTCACGTGCCCGGCACGTCGCTGGACTCGCGGCGGTACGCCAGTCGCCGCCGCCAGTGTTGGTTGTCGGGCTCCGGAAAATCGGTGCGCAGGTGGACGCCACGCGACTCTTCCCGTGCCAGAGCGGCAATCACGATCAGGCGGGCCACGGTCAGCATATTCTGCAGTTCCCAGCCTTCGGGGGCACAGAACTGGCGGGCCAAGACGTACTTCTGCCACGTATCGATCGTGGCCAACGCGTCTTGCAACTCCGGCTTGCACCGGCGGACGCCAGCGTCGCGCCACATCAACGACTTGAGTGAATTGCGGATGTCGGGCAGGTCCAGCGGTTCCTGAGACTCTTCCACCGGCGGGTTCTCCAAAGGTAAAGCTTGGTAGTTGTCGCTCATCGCGGCGGCCGCGGTGGAAGCCCCGACCCCCGCCTTCTTCCCATACACCATAGCTTCCAGGAGGCTGTTGGATGCGAGCCGATTAGCGCCGTGCAAGCCGCTCGATGTCACTTCGCCCGCCGCCCACAGGCCCGGCAGCGTGGTGCGGCCTTCCAGATCGACCGTCACCCCGCCGATCATGTAGTGCGCACCCGGCCGGACCGGGATCTTGTCCTTGCTGACGTCGAGGCCGAATTGGGCGCAGGTGGCCGCGATCCCAGGAAAGCGGTGTCGCACGAACCCCTGCGGCAGATGGCTGAGGTCCAGGTACACGCAGGGATGCCGGGTTTTTTCCATCTGGCTGACGATGGCCTGCGAGACCACGTCACGCGGCGCCAGTTCGCCCCGCGAATCGTAATCGGGCATGAAGCGGTGACCGCGGCGATCGACCAGGTAGGCGCCTTCGCCGCGCATGGCTTCCGTGATCAGACTGCGGCTGCTGCCGGCGATATACAACACCGTGGGGTGGAACTGCATGAACTCCATGTCCCGCAACTCCACCCCGGCCCGGAAGGCCAATGCGTGACCATCGGCCGTGGCGACGGCGGGATTGGTGGATTCGCGGTACAGTTGGCCGGCGCCGCCCGTGCTGAGAATGGTCTGCTTGGCCCAGACCAGTGTCTTGCCCCGTTTGGGATCGGCAATCAGAGCACCGCGGCAACTGCCGGCGTGGGTCAAGAGGTCCAGCAGGAACGTGTTTTGCCAGATGTGAATGTTGAGTTGCTGTCGCACCCGCTCGATCATCGCCCGCATGACTTCCCGGCCGGTGGCGTCGCCCAGCGCGTGGATGATTCGGTTCCGGCCGTGCCCGCCCTCGCGGCCCAGGACCAGCTGCCCGCCTTCCTTGTCGAATTGCGTGCCCCAATCGATCAACTCGCGAATCCGATCGGGGCCCTCGCGCACCACCATCTCCACGACCTCGGGGTCGCACAAATCACCACCGGCGGTCAGCGTGTCGGCGACGTGATCCTCGACCCGGTCTTCCGGAGCGAGCACTCCGGCGATGCCGCCTTGTGCGTAGTTGCTATTGGACTGCTGCACTTCGGCTTTGGTGACGACCAGCACCGACAGGTGCGGATCGACGGCGATGGCCGCTCGCAGGCCGGACAGACCGCCACCGATGATCAGCACATCGGTGAAAAAATGGGGCATGGCTTTGGGATGGAATGGGACCAAATACCGTGGGGGGTGTTCGTTCATGGTTGCACGTCGTGGGGTAGGGGTTAGGGGGGTGGACTTCAGGTCCCGTCCGGCAGACGGGACCTACTTGGCCGCGTCGCGGTCGGTCGTACGAGCGGTTCCTTTCTTGAAGGCGTTAAACTGTTCCAGGTAGAGGCTGGGCGGGCTGCTCTGGCTGCCCACGTCTCGCAGACCACCGGCCTGATCGTCCCGCACAGTGCCTCGGCGACTCGACGATTTGGCAGGCCGCAGGCCCAGGCTGCGTAGGGATTCATCCAACTCGCGCCGCCCCGCCTCGCTTTCGGTCGCCGCGCGTTTCAGAGACTGCCAGCGCTGAATGAACTGATTCAAGTCGTCCGGGGTCCAGCCGAGATCTCGCAGCAGTTGCTGGTCCGGTTTCTGTTGCTGATCTTTCAGATACTCCAGGACCAGGTCGGTCGCCTTGCGAGTGTACTCCAATCTGGGTTTCTCTTCGGGCGGTGCCTCGCCCGTCACGTTCGCACCGCGCAGTTCGCCTTGGCCTGGCACGCCGCCACCCATGGGCAGACTTGGACCCTCGCGATTGGGCCGCTGACTGTCTGGACTCCCGTACGTGGGCGGCGACTGACCGCCCCCGGGCTGGCCGGAATTCGGCAGGTCGCCCGGGCCGCCCGCCTGGGATCCCGGCTTCGCGCTGCTGCCGGGTCCTGTCTCGGTGCCCGTAGCGCCGGTCTTGTCCGGACTCGGCTGTTTGTCTCCCGCGCCTTTCGACGTGTCTCCGGTGCCCGGGTCGCTGGCCGCCCCGGCACCTTCGTCGGCCGGGCTGTTGCTGCCGGCACTGTCGTGACCCGCCTGGTTCGCGCCCTGGCCAGCGCCTTGTTTGCCACCACCACTACGGTCGCCGCCTTCCGGTCCTTGGGAGTCCGACTGTTTGTTGCTCAAGCTGGGCGACTGAGGTTCGGGATTCTGCTGCGGCTTATCGCCGCCGCTGCCGCCGTTGCCTTGTTTCTGCCGATCCTGGTTCTTCCCCATGGGCGAGGCGGCCCCCTGCTTCTCGGTGGCCGGTTGGCCAGCCCCCGATTCACCGTTCGTGCCGGTGCCCGGTTGCTGCTGCTCGCCGCCCTGATCCGAGGGTTGCTTCGGCGGGCCGGTTTCGGCCGGACCTTCCGGAGCTCCGCCCGCGCCCGGCTTCGCGTTCTCCTGTGGCCCACCACCGAGATTTTTATCCGCTTTGCCTGTCTCGCCCTGCGACTGCGGCTTGCCCGGTTGCTGTTGATTGGCACCGGCCGGAGCTTCGGCGGGCATCTGATCCGTGGGTTTGCCGGGACCATCGGAAGCTTTGCCGTCAGAGGCGGACGGATCTTTGCCCGCCGGCTCCGGGCGTGATTCCTGCGGTTCGCCAGTCGGTTTGCCTTCTCCCGTGGTGTCCTTGGCGGACTCGCCAGGCGGCGGCTTGCCGAGGCCTTCGCCCTGGTCCTGGCCTTGGCCCGGCTTTCCGCCCTGCTCCTGGAGACGTTGGAGCATTTTCTCGAAGACCTCGCCTTCGTGCAGCGGCTCTTCGCGATTGCCGGAACCGCCGCCTTGGCCACCGGACGAGTCGGGCGAACCGGCGGCGTTCGGATCTCCCGGTTGCTGGGAGGTCTCGCCGGTCCCGGTCCCCGTCGGGCCGGAGCCGTCCGGCTGAGACTCGCTTTTTTGGCCGCTCTGGGAGCCTTGCCCGCCGGAGTTGTCGCCTTTCTTGTTCTGCCCTTCCTGGCCCGACTGCCCGCCACCAGACTGTTTGTCGGTCTTCTCGCCGCCTTGGCCGCCCGAGCCACTGGCGTCCTTGTCTTTGCTCTGGATCGGTTGGTCGTCTTTCGCGTCCTTGTCCCCAGCCGGCGTTGCCTCCTGGGGCTCGTCCTGAGGACGGTCCGGAGTTGCCGCTGGATTGGGCTTGGGCTTCGGTGGCGCAGCTTCGGCCTCAAGACCGGTGGGCTTCTCGGCAGGCAAGATCACGAAATGGTAGTCGGCGGTCCGCGTGACGTTCGGCTCCGGCGCTCCGGTGCTGGTCGAGGTGCGATTGTCCTCAGCCGACAACCCGTAGACGACCTCCGCACCGGCCGCCAAGCGGAGTTCCCGCGGTCGGAAGACGTAGTTGACCAATGCTTGTCCCTGCCGACCTTGGGGGTCATCAAGCAGGACCTGCGTCAGGATTTCGGCCCCCCCCGACACCGCCCGCAGCGTAACCCTGCGGAGCCCAAAATCCGGGTCGATCGCACGGGCTTCGATCGGCTGTTGCCCATCTTCCGGCACTTCCACGCGACTCCGCGTCGGTGTCAGGATCTCGATTTCGGGAGACAGGTCGCGGGTCACCTCGATCCGATGCAGGACTGGCCGCGGATTCCGCTGGCCTGCCTGCGTCACGAAGCGAACTTGGTAGGATGTATACCGCGGCCGGGTGCGAGCGGCATCGAGTTCCAGCACGAACGAGCACGATGCGGTCTGCCCCGCGGCGTTCATTTCCAGAACGCGAATGTGCGACGACGGCTTATTCGAAGGCCCAGTGTCCGCGCCTGTCCGGGGCGGCGACGAGGCGGATCCCGCGTTCGGCTCACCGCGGTCAGCTTCGCCGGTTGCTAGGTTGGGCTGCAACTCGATCATCGCCGCGAGGATGGGCATGTTGGCCTGAGCGCGGATCGTGACGCGTGTGCCTTCGAGTCCCTGGAGGTCGCCTTGCCGCTGGACTGCACGGTGCGGCTTCTTGGTGTAGGGCGGATAGTCATATTCGATCTGCTCGACCCAGATTGTCGGCGCGGGTTCGACGGTGGCGCGGTAGGTTTCTGTCGTGGCATCACCGGCGACAATCCAGTACACCAAGTCCTGCTGCATGCCGTCCGGCTCGGGCGGCAACTGGCCTTCGTAGCGGAGGCCGCCGTCCGTCGCCTGCAGCGCCACCTTGGCCGCGGTGACCTGACCGTCCTTGGTCGAATAGCACAACTCGACCGACTCGCCTTCCCGCACGTCGTAGACCTGCGCCGAGACGGTGACGCGATCGCCGCAGAACACCGTCACATGGCCAGGCTGCACCTGCTCGATGCGCACTCGCGACGGCCGTGCGATATCCGCCCACGGTGCGGCGATTCGCTCGAACGTCTGAAAGGGACTCTTGGGCGACAGGATTGTGTACACGGCAAAGACAGCCAGCACGGCCGCCAAGCCGTAGCCGACCTTGATCAAGGGCCCGCGGTCCACCGCACCTTCCACTTGCACCTTGGTCAGGTCCGCCGCGGCCCGTTGCTGCAGCGCCGTGTACACCGCCGACGACAGGCCGGCGCGGTCGGCACGGAACAGCAAGAAATTGATCAGGCTGTTTTTTAGCGACGGCTCACTTTGCTCGATCGTTCGGGCTGCGTAGGCTGGATTGACATGGCGGAACAGCGACGGCACCAGCACCAGCCCGGCATAGCCAAGCACGCCGGCCACGAGCGCCAGCAACGCCAACCAGCGTCCCCACAGAGCGAAGCCAAGAATCCAGTGGTCAATCACCGCCAACACCAACAAGCCCACCAGGACCCCGCCCGCCAGCACCATCACGGTGCTGAGCAGATCCGTCAGCTTGACCTGGGAACTGGTCTTGTCCAATTGCTGTTCGATGAAACGGTCATACTGGGAGACGCCCTGCGGCGAAGCACGCGGCCGTTTTCGTTCGGAATTTGTGGTGGTGGACATCGCGTCTATACCAACCCTGGGCTATGCGACGTAACCGCTTCGCGGTATTCCATTTCTGTCCGCGGTCCTGACCCGCCCCGTCATTATAGACGATACGGCATGTGCCTTGGACTTTCTGCAGCCGCAATCCAGAAAAACTTGTTCGCAGGCAATAGAGGCGGCAGGCTGGCGGGGATTTGTTCAAGACAGACGAGATTTGCGAGCGGCCAGGCCAGCCTACGGGATTTGCTCGATCAACTGCAGGCAGATCTGCTGTACCTGAGCGGGATTGGCGTTGGGGTTCCGCTTCTTGGCTTGCCCGATCAAGGCCCCAAGTGCTTTTTGCTTGCCTGCCTGCACCTCGGCCACGACCCGCGGATTGTCGGCCAGCAACTGCCGGCACAACGCGATCAATTCGGATTGATCGACGCGCTGGATGCCGAGCGTCTGCATGGCCGCGGCCGCCGACTTGTCCGAGGACAGCATTTCGGCAAACACGTCTTTGGCCCGCGAGTTGTCCAGGTCGCCCGCCTGCACAGCCCGCAGAAGTTCGGCCAAGGCCGCAGCCGGGATGGGGAACTGGTCAATCGTGATGCCGCGCTCGTTCAATGTCCGCAGCACTTCTTGCTGGGCCCAGTTGCTCGCCCGTCGACCATCGCCGCCGACTTCAGCGAGTTCGATGTAGTAGTCGACCAACCGGCGACCCTGATTGACCAGCACGTCCGCATCGTACCGATCGAGGCCGTAGGTGGTCTGCAGCCGTTGGCGCAGTGCGGCGGGCAGTTCACCGAGCGCCGCCCGCACCGCGTCGACTTCGACCGGCGCGACGACCACCGGTACGAGATCCGGGTCAGGGAAGTACCGGTAGTCGCTGGACTCCTCTTTCTGACGCTGCGGTCGTGTCACCTCGACTTGGTCGTCCCAACCGCGCGTCGTCTTGTGCCCGCCGGGGCCGCCCAGTTTGACGCCGGTTTCTTTCCAGACTTCGTATTGACGCCCGACTTCGTACACCAACGCCCGCTCGGCCGCCCGGAAGCTGTTCATGTTCTTGACTTCCACAATGGGCGTGGCGATCTTCCCGGCCGGTGTCTCGAGGTGCAAGTTGATGTTGGCGTCGACCCGCAAACTACCCTCCTGCATGTTGCAGTCGGAGACGCCCAGATATAGCAACAGCAGCCGCAATTCGTCCAGGTACGCCCGCGCCTCCGGCGGCGAACGCAAATCGGGTTCGCTGACGATCTCCAACAGCGGCGTGCCGGTGCGGTTCAGGTCGATGCGGCTGTCCGCCTTCCCCGCCACTTCATCGTGCATGCTCTTCCCAGCGTCTTCCTCCAGGTGGGCGCGAATCAGGCCGACACGTTTCGGGGCAAACGTGTGCTGGGGATCGCTGATCTCCAAGTACCCGTTGCGAGACATGGGCAGATCAAATTGGCTGATCTGGTAAGCTTTGGGCAGATCAGGATAGTAGTACTGCTTGCGATCCCACTTGGTGAAGGAGGGGATTTCGCAGTGCAGCGCCACCGCGGCTTTCAGTGCCAGGCGGAACGCCTCGCGGTTCATCACCGGCAGGGCGCCGGGCAGGCCGCTGCACACCGGGCAGGTCTGCGTGTTGGGGGCTGCGCCGAACTTGGTGCTACAGCGGCAGAACAACTTGCTCTGCGTCAGCAGTTGCACGTGGACTTCCAGGCCGATGATGATTTCGTAAGGTGCGGTCATAGGGAAGGATGAAGGACGAAGGATGAAGGATGAAATTCAAGGGCGAGGGATCGCTGAACGAGCTGCTGATTCGTACTTAGGGCCGTGAAAGGAACAACTGTCGGATTGTGAATGTGGAACACGTTTCCTACGTGCCCCTCCTACTTTTCGTCCTTATTCCTTATTCCTTCGTCCTTCGTCCTTCGTCCTTACATCGCCGGTCGGCGCGTGTGCCAGTCGGTCGCCTGCTGAAACATGTATGCGGCTCGAAGTAAACGTTCTTCCGCCAGCGGAGGCGCGTGCAATTGCAGTCCGATCGGCAAGCCGGAACGGGTGGTGCCGCAGGGGATCGAGATCCCGGCGATGCCCGCAAGGTTGGCACTGACGGTGTACAGATCGCCCAGGTACATGGCCAACGGATCGTCGGTCTTCTCGCCGAGCTTGTACGGCGGGGTCGGCGTCACGGGGCCGACAATCACATCCACTTCCCGAAACGCTTGATCGAAATCCTGGCGGATCAATCGGCGGACCTTGAGGGCCTTTAGGTAATAGGCGTCGTAGTAGCCGGCGCTCAAAGCGTACGTGCCCAACATGATTCGGCGTTTGACTTCGGGCCCGAACCCCTCGGCGCGGGTCTGGCGGTACAGACGCACCAGCGGACTATCCAGATCGTCCAAGCCCTTTTGGTTTCGAGCCGTCTCGAGCGATTGGCGCTCTGCTCCCAACTCGGCCAACATGGTCTGCTCGTTAGTGCGGTAGCCGTAGTGCACGCCGTCGTAGCGGGCCAAGTTGCTCGACGCCTCGCAAGGTGCGATGATGTAATACGTGGCGACCGCGTACTGGCTGTGCGGCAGAGACAGTTCTTTCACGTGGGCGCCAAGCGACTTGTAGACCTTGATTGCCTCGTGCACCGCCTGATCAATCTCCGGATCCAATCCTGCACCGAAGTGCTCGCGGACCAGACCCACGGTCAGCTGTTCCAGCGGCTGACGCACGGTGCCGACATAGTCCGGTACTGGAACGTTGGCCGAGGTCGAGTCCAGCGGATCGTAGCCCGCCAGAACCTCCAGCAACAACGCGGCGTCTTCGACCGTGCGCGCCAACGGCCCGATTTGATCCAGGCTGCTGGCGAAGGCCACCAACACGTACCGGCTGACGCGGCCATACGTCGGCTTCAAACCGGTCACGCCGCAAAACGCAGCGGGCTGCCGGATGGACCCGCCGGTATCGCTGCCCACGGCCAGCGGTGCCATCGCCGCCGCCACGCAGGCGGCCGACCCGCCGCTGGAGCCCCCCGGAACACGTTCCAGATCCCAGGGATTGTGTGTCGGATGGAAGGCCGAATTCTCGGTGGTGCCACCCATCGCGAACTCGTCCAGATTGGTCTTGCCGAGCAGGACGGCGTCAGCCGCCGTCAGCCGCGCGATCACGGTGGCATCGTACGGCGGCACGAAATGTTCCAACATCCGAGAGGCACAGGTCGTGACTTCACCGCGGGTACAGATCACGTCCTTGACGGCCACCGGCAAACCTGCCAAGCGGCCGAGCTGCTCGCCTGCCTGCCGCCGCCGGTCGATGTCACGGGCGCGGTCGAGGGCCGCTTCAGGATGCACTCGCAAAAAGGCACGAACGGCCCCATCGTGACGCTGGATGCGGTCCAGGTAGGCGGTCGTGAGTTCGACCGACGACAACCTGCCCGATGCCAGATCACGCAGCAGTTCGACGGCGGTGAGATCGGTGAGTGACATGCGATTCACTCGCCCAACACGGCCGGCACGCGGTAGCACTCCGCATCGCGTTTTGGCGCGTTGGACAAGGCCAGTTCACGATCGAGGCTAGGGCGTGCCTGATCATCGGCAAAAACGTTGTGCATTTCCACCGCGTGCGCCATCGGCGTCACGTGTTCGGTGTTCAATTCGGCAAACTGCTCGACGTAGGCCACGACCTGGCCCAACTGGCTGGTCATCACGTCCAGTTCTTCCTCGCTCAACCGCAGTCGGCCCAGCAGCGATACCTTGGCGACTTCTGCACGCGTGAGACTCATCGACCGTTAGGCCTTCTTCGGCAGTCGGAAAGGCTTGTTCTTAACGACCTTACGCACTGCGCCGCCACGGATGCATTGGGCACAAACCTTCATCGTCTTGTGCGTGCCGTTCTCCGTGACGATCTTGACGCACTGCAGATTTGCTCGGAACTGCCGTCGGGAAATGCCGGTAACCTTGGTACCCACACCACCCAAGTACTTGGCTTTACCACGGGTTTCGATTTGGTTGCCCATTTGCGAATGCTTGCCACAAACTTCACATGCGCGTGCCATCAAATTTTCCTCAAAGACGTTCCAAAATCGTGAACTGCTGCTGGCTGGTCTAGTTATACCGCACCCGGCGGACATGGACTCGTTTAGCTACGAACTGGCTAGCAAAGGGAATAAGTATAGCGGTCGTCACGGGATCTGCAACCGCAAACAGAACCCATCCGCTCGCCCTATTAAGTCCTGCGCAGTTAATGGCACGTCGAGCTGGGAGGGCGAGGCTCCTGCCGAGCCGTGGGCCGCGTCCGGCTCGGCAGGAGCCTCGCCCTCCCATTCCATTGGCAACCTAGGAGTCAATAAGCCGCCACCTTGGCCATGACGTACGGCCCCTTCGGGATAACAGCAATCTTGGCGTTCTCGCCGTACTCGGCCAGCGCGTCGGCCACCGCCGCCTCGACGCTGGGAGCAGCTTCGACAAACAGTTGCTGCAGGGTTTCCGGCGGTAGGCCGTCGGTGATCACCTTGACTTTCGCCTTGCGGCGGACCTTGGCCAGTTCCTCCAACTGCCACTGATCCATCACGAAGTAATTACCGCTGAACAGCCGCGAGCAGAATTCATCCAGGCTGGCGTTATCGCGAAACAGGCTCTGGAACGACGGGCTGCCGATGCCTTCCGACAAACCGGCGGCCAGGATGATTGTGCCACCTGGCTTGATGATCGGCAGCGCGCCCACCAGACCCTTCACGGACTGGTAAAACGTGGTGTCCAAGGGATATCCGGCGGAACTGGTGACCACAATATCGACCGGTTCGGGAACTGTGTCGGTGACGATATCACGCACAAAAGCACAGCCCTGCAGGAAAGCCTGCTCCATGTCCCCTGCGACAAACTTCAGCGGTCGGCGTTTGTCGTCGATCACCACGTTGGCGATGAAATCACAGCCGACATGCTTGGCAATCCAGGTGTTTTCCTCATGCACCGGGTTGCCGTCCAGGATCCCACAGTCGGCGTTGGGGTGTTCCAAGAAAGCCGGGCTGTGCCACACTTGGATCGTTTCCAAAGCGGCGATGCCTGGGCAGATCAGCTTGCGTCCGCCGGAATAGCCGGCCATGAAATGCGGCTCGATCAGGCCGACGGCGATCTTCAGATCGGCGTACACGTACCGCGAGTCGATCCAGATGGGCACCCCGCGGGGGCTGTCGCCCAGGTAGGCGTGGTGGTCGCGGCGCGTGCCAAAATGGTTTTCGACGCGGTAATTCTCGGCAATCTCACGGCCCACAATCTCCACCAACTCCTCGCCTTCGTTAGGACGATGCAGTCCGGTGGCGATCAGGATGGAGATGTCATCTCGTGCGATCCCGGCGGCCTCCAGGGTCCGAAGCATTGGCCGCAGGATCATTTCATTGGGCACCGGACGAGTGATATCGCAAATCACGATACAGGCATCGCGGCGGTTTTGGGCGAGTTGAGCCAGCGGCGGCGTGCCCGTGGGGTGAGCCAAGACCTGCCGCACCGCCGCCGACGGATCGGCGATCGGCGCCGCCGTTTGGTAGGACAAGGTCCGCACCACCGCCTTGTCCGGCAACTCCACATCCAGTCCGGTTCGACCGTATTCCAGGCGCACACGCATGGCTGCCGGCTCGCAGAGGAGGAAGCATTCGGGAGATATTCACCCGCGGCGCAGTGGTCCGCATCACCAGCGCTGGCGAACCTACTTCGCCGGCTTCCCGGATTTCGCGGGCTTCGCGGATTTCGCGGGAGCAGCGACCACTTCGGCAGCGGCTTCACCCTCTTCCTTCTTGGCCTTCTTCTTCTTTTTCAACGCGACCTTGACCACGCGGACTTTGGGCAGCCCCAGGACATGGTCGCCGTCTTTCCAGGCTTCTGCTTCCTGCAGCTTCGTGATGCGCTCAGCGCGCGTCAATACGTTGCGGTTCTTGATACTGGTACTACTGACTTTCAGACTCTTATCAAGCGTCATCTTCTAACCTGTCGTACTACGGAAACGGAACATGAATTTGCTCGCCGCTGCAGAACGCGACAGTATAAGCGTGCGCGAACTGGGACACAACCGCGGATGCGCAGCAACCGTAGACGGCGGACAGGGATGCCCTATAATGGCCGATTCGCCCCCGTAGGTCAGGCTTTCCAGCCTGACTCCCGAGTGACCGATATCGGGCTGGAAAGCCTGACCTACACCCTCACAGGAGAATTCCTCGTGCCGGAAAAAGTAGTTATCATCGGTAGCGGACCGGCTGGCTGGTCGGCCGCGATTTACGCCGCCCGAGCGAACTTGAAGCCGCTGCTGTTCGAAGGCACAATCAAGCCGGAGATGATGCCGTTGGGGCAGTTGGCTCTGACGACGGAAGTCGAGAACTACGCAGGTTTTCCGGCCGGAAACGTGCGGGCATTCATCGAGAGCGCTGTCGATCAAGACCGGCATTACAATCTGCCCCCAGCGCCTCGAGGACACGACAAAGATGGCCAACCCCACTACGCCGTCCAGGGAGTGGAGTTGATGGAGTTGATGAAGCAGCAGGCCCTGAACTTCGGCACCCGCGTAGTCAGCGACGACATCGTCGATGTCGATTTCACAGACCAGCCCCTGAGGGTGATCGCCGAGGCGAGCGGACCCGTCGAGACCCATACCGTGATTGTGGCCACCGGCGCCCGGGCGAACTATCTTGGGCTGCCCTCGGAAGACGCGTTCAAGAATCGCGGCGTCAGCGCTTGTGCCGTCTGCGACGGGGCTTTGCCGCGGTTTCGTAACAAACCGGTCGTCGTTGTCGGCGGTGGAGATTCCGCGATCGAGGAAGCTACCTATCTTACCGCGTTTGCGTCACGCGTGTACTTGGTGCACCGCCGAGATCAGTTGCGGGCCTCAAAAATCATGCAGCAACGGGCGTTGACCCACGAGAAGATCGAGGTGGTCTGGAACCACATCCCGGCGGAGGTCTTGGGCAATGACAAAGACGGCGTGACGGGCGTGCGTCTGAAAAACACCGTGGATGGTTCCCCGCGAGAGCTGGCCGCGGTTGGAATGTTCGTGGCGATCGGTCACACGCCGAACACGGCCTTCCTGAAGGGCCAACTGGAACTGAACGAGAAAGGCTATATTCGCTGGATCAAGTCCTTTCGCACTTTGACGAGCGTCGAAGCCGTGTTCGCGGCCGGAGACGTCGCCGACGATTACTACCGGCAAGCAATCACCTCGGCCGGCACGGGTTGCATGGCCGCCCTGGACGCCGAACGTTATCTGGCCGAAAAAGGCGTGTAGATCCCCGTAACATGGCTCTCCAGAGCCGTGTAGTCTGTCGCGAAATCCCGATTGGATCTGCACGGCTCTGGAGATCCATGCTACTAAGATTTCGGATTGAGGAGCCCGCTCCATGGGCCAAGTACGAGTCATCCGCCTGGACGACGAAAAATCGTTTGCTGAAATGCGGGCGTTCTTCGAGCAGGACAACCCCGGACTGCGACTGACACGCGTCGCGGTGGATGGCCCAGGTGAATTGCGATCCGAGCACGACGGCATGCGAGTCTATTGGATCTACCGGGGACAAGGCGAAGTCTTCCTGCCCAAGGGATACCACACGCAAGAGGGCGATGGGCAGCCGCTGCCCGACGCATATGAGACCGACCCGGTCGATCCGGTTTGGGCTGACACGCTGCGGTGGCTGCAGGCGAACCGGTCCTCGATGTCGCCCGCCGCCCGCGTCCCGGTCGACGCGATTCTCGGCCGCTGGCGAGAGGCTGCGTTTGTCGGCGACTACGCTGGCGAACTTTGGAAACTCGACCACGTTACGCGGCCGTGGGCGAGCGACGACGAAGTGGAAACCAGGATCCACGCGATGTTCCAGCGATACCGCCAAGACGGCTATTCGACCAAGCGAGTCGACTCCTTCGAGCCGCTGCTGGCAGGCGATCAATTGATTGCCTGCGGCGACCAAGCGCTCCGCGTCCGCGGCCGTTTCGTCTGTTTGGCGATGGAAAACGTGGGACGGCAGTGCAGTCACGTGTCGGCCGTCCGGCGACTGCGGTTCCTGGCCGACACGGCTGGCGGTTGCAATCCGGACTTCGATCCCTTCCGGCGTCTGCCACTAACCTGGTACTACAACTACCCAAGCGAGACGGAGGACGGGCTGAACTGGGTCAACAGCCATGTGGTGAACATCCCCCAAGAGACCTCGCCCGCCCATTTTCATCCGCCTCGGGGGATCGGTGCCTCCGGCGGCATTCCGCAGCGCGAGATGTACCTGGTACTCGATCCGCAGGCGTACCAGCTGAACACCTGGGGCCGGCCGGCCGCGCTACTCACGTTTCCCGACCTGCGAGACCTAAGCCGCTACCAGCAGCATCCGCTGGAACCGGGAATGTTCATCTACCTCCCGCCCGGAACCGGCCACCGCGGGCTGGACGTGTTCGTCAACGTGCTGACGATCCCCGGCTTCAAGCCTCACAACGAGTACTACATCGACTGCGACATCCGCGCTGCCGCCGACGACCAGGTGCCGTACAATGCGAACCTGCTGGAGGCCAAGAACTACGAGCGGATCGAGGACTTGCTGTAGATCGAAAACCGGTAGAATCAAACAAACTGAACACGCCAGGTCCAACGTCTGCTCGTCGATCAAGGCCCGTATTGACAAAATAACTTCATTTCGATCGATTCGCTTCACGTGGGACGCGGAGGCCGAACAGGCCGAACACTTCCTCGGCGGTCAGCGCGCTCTTCAGGTCCAGGGTTACGTCATCCACCACCTCTTTGAAGATTTGGCGTTTGTCGCGCAGGATGGCCTCAATGCGCTCCTCGATGGTGTTCGCGCACACGTAGCGAAAGGCGGTGACCGGATACGGCTGCCCCAGGCGGTGAGCACGGCTTTCCGCCTGGTCTTCGATCGCCGGATTCCACCAGCGGTCCAGGTGGAACACGTAGGATGCGGACTGGAGGTTCAGGCCCACTCCGCCGGCGCGCAAGGAAAGGATGAGTGCCTTGTGGCGCTGGTCTGTCCTGAAAACCCGGACCACGTCGCTGCGTTGCTTCGCCGACATCGCACCAGTGAACGTAAGCGGCTGGAAGGCTCGCAAGCCGCGGGCCAGCATGTCCACCCCGAACTGGCCGTCGGTGAATTGCGAGAAGACGAGAGCCCGGTGCCCCTCCGCTACGAGCGTGGCCAGTCGCGCGGAGATTTCTTCCAGCTTGGCGGATTCGCCGGTCACTGGTTCCGCGTTGCAGATCTGCTTCAGCCGCGTGATAAGCTCCAGCACGTGGGTGATGGTCAGCGCCGGCCCAAATCGCCGCAATCGCAGTGTGCCTTCCCGTTCCGCCAGGTCATAGGCCTCGCGTTGCCGGACACCGAGTTCCAGTGTGAGTTCCTGGATCCTCAGGGGCGGCAGATCGGGCAAGACGTCCCCTTTCTTGCGGCGGAGCTGCAGCGTTTTGAGAGTCGAACGGATGCCCGCGGAGTGCCAGGGGACGGCTTCGGAGAGCCGTCCTACACCGTAGGACGTCTTGAGAGTCGAACGGAAGCCCGCAGAGTGCCACGGCCGTGGTTTATCGGTTGGATCGCCCAACAGGAAATCGAGCAGGGAAACGAGGTCGTCCGTGGAGTTTTCCAGCGGCGTGCCGGTGAGCGCCCAGCGCCGGTCGCGCGGGATCCGCTTGCACGCTTGCGAGATACCGGACTCGCGGTTCTTGATGCGCGACGCTTCGTCCAGCAATACCACGTCCCAGCGTTTGCGCAACACCGGCGAGTGGCGCAGGTCCAGCACGTCACCGCGCAGTGTCTCGTATCCCACCAGGTAGATGTGCGCGGGTAGCTGCCACGTGCGCGCCCGCTCCGCGGGCGTGCCCGAAACCGGCACGACGGTCAGTTCGGGCGCCCACAGTCGCAGCTCGGAGCGCCATTGATGGACGAGGGAGGCTGGGCAGACCACGAGTGCCGACTTGATCCGCTCGCGAAAGCACAGTATCCGTAACGCGGCGGCGGCCTGGACCGTTTTGCCCAAACCCATGTCGTCGGCCAGCAGCACCTCACGCCGGTTCAGCAGCGCCTCAATGCCTGCACACTGGTACGGCGGCAGCGGCGCGTGCCAGCGCAGGGGACCGCCGTCGTCGGTGAACAGCCGGGGTGGCGCCTGCAACGCGATGGCCAGGCGCAGGAGGATGTCGTCCGGTTTCCACGGCTCAGCGCCCGCCGCGCCTCCTGCGGCGACTTCGCCACGCTGGCTGACCGGGGAATCCCACGCTTCGAACCAGCCGATATCGTGGCTGGTGGACGGCGCGCCCTTGATTTCGACCGACACGAGTCTTATCGGAGTGCCGGCGCACAGGCGGGGCGCGACGATCCGCTTCCCAGGGGTTGCCCTGGGGCCATTACGGCACGGGATCATCGGTGTCGTCCTCCGCGAAGTCGGTCGGATAGAGTTCCCGCAGGCCGCGTGCCAGGCGGTGGAACGGCTCCCAGAGAAACCCGCGCGCCTCCAGTTCTGGCGCCAGCGTATGGGACCGCATGCCGTGCGTGGGCGGGTCGTTCACCCAGTCCCACTGCAACTCGCCGTCAGCGATGGGCGAAACGACGAGCATCGGAATCGAGGGCGCGACGTCCGCGCGCAGATAGTCGCGCGGGCCCAGGGAGTGTTTACAGACCACCAAGTCCGGCTCGCGGCGGCAGGTGTCGAACAGCGAGTGGGCTACGGCGGCAACGCAGGCTCTGAACTGCAGCTCGTCCGGCCACATCCAGCCACCCGGCGGTTCCGTGCGGTTGTGAGTGAACTCCAGCGGGCGGCCCCGACCGTCCAGTAGCAGCAGCGCGCCCAGCAATGCTCCACCCTGGCCGACGATCACGTCCAGATAGGCAGCGCAACCGTCCTCCGGCGTGGCCCGCGATTTTCGATAGGGCACGGCCATGCAGTCATTCCTAGGTGCCGTCGTTCGGTTCCGTCTCGTCGTCCGGGATTTCGTCGTCGCGGAACAAGACATCCCCCGCTGTTACCTTGGGTTCGTAAAAAGGGTCGTACCGCAGGAGATCCCATTCAGTGATCCATCGCCGGATTTCCCGCCGAATGGACCCGTGAGCATCGGGCGCAGGGCTGGGCAGGGAGGGAACGGTCACACCGTAAGCTTGCTCATAGATGGCTTTGATGCGGTAGCGAACCTCCTCCTCCTGTTCGGGCGTGGGGGGATCGAGCTTCGCGGGATCGGCTTTGAGTAAGTCGATGCCACGACGGCCGTAGTTGGATTCCTCGTCTTCCGCGACGCCGAATGTGCTCGCAACGAACTGTAGCTCGTCTTGCCGGTTACTAACGATACACTCTTCGACGAATCCGGTGGTCATCGCGAATACGGGGAGTATGGCGGCGCCGGCTGTTTCGGCGATGGCGCGCCACCAGCCAATCTCCTCGTAGGCGCCGAACCGTTGCTTTCGCGAGAATTTCGCCATGCGCTCAACTTCGTCGAAAAAGACGACGATTCCTTTGCAGCCGCAGGCGCGGAAGAACTGAGCAAGCACACGGATCCGATCGTGAGCCAAGAGCGGGTTTCGGGGACCGCTGAGGTCATAGGCCGCCCCCTGACCGATTTCTCTTAGTTTCCGCTTGATGATCATCTTCCCGAGCGGCTTCCCCTCGAAATCCTCCAGGATCTGTGTACGCAGCTCCTCATCGGCGCGAAACTCCTCGTACAGGTCGAGGAGTGCCCGAAAGCGATCGTGAATAACGGCGTCCTGTGCCCACGCTCGGAGGTTTGCGAAGGCCGCTGGGTTGGTGTGGAGGTCGTTCGCGATTTCTCGAATCGCTTTGCCGGTCCGGCCAGGCGCACGGGCAGGTTCGGCGATCGCCTTGAGCACCACATGTCCGTTGCCCAGCGGCA
>JAPLNJ010001009.1 GCA_026692885.1 Planctomycetota bacterium
AAATAACTTACCCAACCCGATGTAGGATGGTCTTCCCGTAAGACGGCCCTCCGAGGCCGTCCACTGCGTCCCGCAGGTTGGTTTACCAGACGGCCTCGGAGGGCCGTCCTACGGGTAAGTTATTTCCTGCCGCTCGCCTTGCGCGTAAAGAATGGGAGTTAACGGTTCAACCTGGACGGGTCGCGAGACAAGGGGTCAGACGTACAGATTTCAGTTTTCGCGGACAGAAGGCTTTCCAGGTGGTTGGGCACAGGACCGCGAAAACTGAAATCTGTACGTCTGACCCCAGCCGGCGGTCCGTCTATGCGAAACCGTAAAACCCCATTCTTGACACCGACAACCCCGAAAACCGTTTGTTACTAGCGGTGGACCAGGCCCGCAGCCTGAGAGCAAGAGCAGTCGACCCGCGTCCATCGACCCACGAGGATTTGCTGGGCATCCTCCAAGCCGCCTTCTGATTCTGATATCGCAGATCATTGGACACTTGGGATTGCTGTGGGAGCGTGATAGCCGTGTTTTCGTCGATAGCTAATTGCGAAGAACACTGAAACACGGGAAGGAATCCGTCATCGACTTAACCATAAGTCGTTTTTTGTAATGGACTTGCGGTAATTCTAGCGGTCTCGTTCTGGTCCGCATTGTGGCGATTCGAGCGGCCTTGAATCTGCCTTGTTCAGGGAACTTCTTGAACGCGGCCTGCGTCGCAGAGAACTGGAGCAGGGCAGGAATGGCTTTTTCGCTAAAGCGAGCTGGCCGCGCCGCCAACATCGGCACGCACCGGACTTCAAGGACTGAGAGGGATGCACAAGGTATCGACTGATGATGGCAACATGATTGATGGCGGACCGCTTCCAATCCGAGCAGTCCGCGGGCAACCCTGGAAAAGAATTCGCACATGAACCGGCAGGATCCATTCTCCGAAGAACTGCTCAGCGCCTACCTCGACGGCGAACTATCTGGCGACCAGCAACGCGAGGTCGAGCAGTGGTTAGCCAGCAGCGCCGAGTATCGTCAACTGCTGGACGACTTGCGCAGCCTGCAGGACCAGCTACGGCTGTTGCCGAAGTATCATCTGGGCGAAGATTTCGTCGAACGCGTGCTACGCGAAACGGAACGCCCGTCGCGGATCCCGGCTGTCGTGGAGCAGGGGAGCGATTTCTCGGACGAGTTGTTGAGCGCGTATTTGGACCACGAAGCCTCGGAGGAACAGCGGCGCCAAGTTGAAACCTGGCTGGCCGCCGGCGCTGATCACCAGCAGTTGTTCGACGATTTGCGTACGCTTCACGAGAGTCTACGAGCGCTGCCTGTCTATCAATTGGATGCAGGTTTTGCCGATCGCGTCTTGCGTGCCGCAGCCCTGCTTTCACTCGACGTTTCAGCCAACGATAGTGAACATCCCGCTCCCGCGGTTTCTGCAAGTCAGATCTCGCTTGGGGCACGCGGAGGCCTGCGGCGCCGGGTGCTGTGGGGAATTCTGGCTGTCTCCGCAGCCACGCTGCTGATCCTGCACCTGCCGTCCGGTCCTCTGGGGAAGGGCCGCGTCGATACCGAGCTCGCCCAGTTCAGTTCCCCGGAGAACCTTCCAGAGTCTGGCAAGCAGCCCGATCAGGAGAACTCGCGTCCAGAGACGGTGCCGGCCATGGCCCAGGGGAAGGACAACTTGGATGTTCCCGCCTCCGAGGCTTGGCAGTTCGTTGCGATGCTGGCCCCGTCGCTACGGCAGAAGCTGCTGCTGGTGTACGAATTGTCGGTAACGCCGGAAGGCTTCGAGAACGCTGCGTTCGCCAATCTGCTGAAGCGGCAGAATCTCCGCTTCCGGCAGACCGTGGCCGTTGATCGCGAAGAACAGGCTGCGCTGCTCAAACGGCAGTTTCTCCAAGGTGTCCAAGCGGAGCGGGGCGATCAGCCGGACATGGACGAAATCAACTTGTTCATCGTCTCCTGTACGGGGCGCCAAGCCGATGCAATGTACTTCGACGTCATGAGTCGTCCGCCGGGAATCGCTTCCTTCTGCCTCAATCTCACGTCGAAGGATGGTGGCCAGGAGGCCGAAGATGGCGTGTTGCGGCGATTGTGCGACGCGAATGCCAAGCCGTCAGAAGCCGCGGAGGCGGTCCAGTTGCTGGTCAACTTCGCCGTCCTCAGCCGGACGGCTCGCCAAGTGGGTGCTTTTGGCATCATGCGGGTCGAACCATCCCTGTTGAAACCCGACCCCCATGCATCGCCCGACGCCGCACAGGGGCCGCCGGCTCAGTTCGCCGGTGCACCTCTGGACCGCGACGCCTTCCGCTGCGAAATCCTCTTTGTGGTTCGCAATCTCAAACCACTGAGCAGCGAAAAAAAAAACGGTGACCAGTAGCCCCGACTGCGCGAGCGTGAATTGTCAGCCGCGCTGGTGCCGCCTGCGAAACCGTCTCTGGCCTTGCCTTCCGTGGCGGCGCTGATAAACGAGCTTGAGAGCAGTCCCGCCAACTCCTAACACCGCGGCGTCTCACCAAGTTCTCCCGACTCGCCGGCTGCCCGCCGCCTCCGGCGGCGGGCAGCCCGCGAGTCGGGCCGGTCGGATAGGGGGCTCCGGGTTAGGCACCGGGCGGGAACACTCCCACCGACTTACGTCGGGAGCTTCTCGGGGGCGATCACGACACTGCGAGCATTTCGCAACGCTACGATCAAGGCCATTGGCCGAGCGCCGATGCAACGGTGAACCGCTGGCTTGATGCACCCACCCCTGTAAAGGTGCGATTCTCTGGGGAAACTGTAGCGTCGGGCCCTGTTGGAGTTCACGCTTTAGCGTGCCAAGCAGGCGATGCCCCCCGCACAAGACACGCTAAAGCGTGAACTCCAACGATATTAACACCTTTACAGGGGTGCTTGATGCACCCTACTGCGAGGAGACGACTTCTAGTTCGAGCCGCCGGATGACTTGCGCGACGGGCAACAGGTCTCCGTAGGCATTGGCGCGGCTCATATTCGTGGAAGTCAGCTTTAGGTGGGCCGCGCCAATCCCTCCCAGCCCCAGCGTCGCATCCAACGGAATCCAGCGACTCCCGATCCAGGCTTCGGTCCACATGTGATAGGCGAAAGCCTGCTCCGGCGCGTAGTAGACCAGCCCCACCGCGACGCGCGCCGGGATCTTGCGAGCCCGGCACAGGGCGGCCAGCAGCATCGCGTGTTCCGTGCAGTCGCCTTCCAGGGTCTTGGCGACTTCGGCAGCCGTAGCCATGGCTGTGGAGTAGTTCTTCAGACGAATCTTTTGCTTGACATAAGCCTCCAGGGCGCAGGCCAGCGTCCAGGGGTCCGTCTCGTCTGGAGATGGCTCCCGAGCCAGTTGTACAACCAGCGGATCATCGCTTTGGATCATCGGTGAAGACGCCGTGTCCGCTGCAGTGGGGTGATCGCGATCGTCGGCCGCGGGCGATTCCGCCTGGCCCGGGCGGATGGCCTGGACCGTGATTTCCGCAGTGCGGTCGTCGATTCGCCGCACACTTTGTGTAGGACCTTCGGCAAACAAGGCGTGGATATCGCCGTCCTTCAGCCGCGCCCGATAGACAACCCGCCGGGTGCGATGCGGACGATCGAGAGGCCGGTCGATTCTGACCAGCGAGGCTTCGCCCAAATCGAAGCCGGACTCGGCGTTGACGCCGAGAGCGACGTCGCGCGTCGTCAGAAACGCCTCCAACCCCAACTGCAGGTCACAGGTCTTCCAGGCCTCGCCGGTTTCGTCCGTCCAGAGAATCGACTTCAGCTGCGTCTTCCCGACTACGGTCGTCACATCGATTCTCAGGAGTTGCCGCGTTTCGGAGAGCAGCTTGGTCGCCTCGTAGCCGCCCGCTTCCAGGCGGATTTCACCCACCTGCAGAATTACTGGGAGCGGCGCCTGCAGACGGCGCTGTTCGCGAGGCTTCATGGGCTGGCGGCGCAACGACTGCCGATCCGCAAAAAAACCGCCCCAGTCAGGATTCCACGCAATGCGGTCGGCTTGCTGCTTGCCTTCGGCGGTGGTTTCGATGAGTAACTGACCAGCGTGATAGCGGCCTTCCGTGACGACAACTCCAGGTCCCATCTGGATCTCGCTGCGAAACTCAAGCACTTGGCCCTCGCGGGTTTCGAGGCTGACGAGCTTCGTCCGTACCTCGGTCTTGTTGCCGAATCTGCGTACTGTAAGTTGATCGTCGGATGAGTAGCGAATCTGCTGCCGACCGGCGGTCTCGAGCGGCTCGATCGTGGTGTGTATGTAACCGACTTTGGCGCCGTTCACATAACACGCCAGCCACAGTTCCTCCGCGGCGTGCTGCGTGGTGGGAGTGTCCTGCGGCGCTGCGGGTTCCGCGGCCCGAGCCGCCGCCGGTGCCGTGGCGGTGGGGTGCGAGTCGGAACTTGAGCAGCCGGCGCCCAGCGACAAACAGAGGCCCAGCGCCAACCGCCACGAGGCCAAGATCCAGACGCGGAAAGACGCCACGATCGATGGTTGGCAATGGTTGGAACGCATGGGGCGACATCCTACAGAGTGGCCCAAGCCGCTGCGCGGTCAGGCAATCCCAAGAAACATGCGAGGCCGGGGGCAGGCTACACTAGCCCGACGCGCCAGCGAGGATGGCAACGACAGCGTCCCGCCAGGAATTTGAGGTGCAGCCACTTAATTCCCACCCTCGCTTGCGATTCGGGCTCGTGTCGCTGCCAACCGCGGCCAATATACCAAACCTTACACGAGGCGGGCGAGGCAGATCTTCGCCGATCAGGAAACTTCCCCGAACCTGCAGCGGGCGCAGCCGTCCTGGCTCAATCCGGCGGCCGGCAGCTCCTGCACGCCGGTCCGCAGACATTCCAGTGCTAGACTTCTCCAGCAACCGACGCATGGCCCCGCTCAGACCTCGCCCGACCTGGTCATCCTTGCCGAATTTGCCGATTGGACGACGGATCTCCCCGGGGAGGAAAAAGGGCTAAAACGGCCGCGGACGGCGCAAAGTTTGACCTACAGTTGGAGTGACTGAGCGGCGAACGCAACAACAAACCCCACACCATGTTTCGAAAAGAGACCTGAGGATGAAGATGGGCTTCCTGAAACGATTCTTCATGAATGTCCTGCACGAAGACGGCCAGGATTCGTGCAAGCACAACGGCAGCAGTTTTGAACACCTGACAGACGAGGAACTGGATGCTCACCTGGGGGTGTCCAAGTACGGGGACTTCCGCCTGACCGACGCCGTCCGTCCCTCGTACGACCTGCAAGTCCGACCCGCACAAGGCTACCGCCATGACGCCTATCGTGATCAGACGGTTGGCGACGGCGTTCCGGTGCTGATGGCCGCCGCTTCGCGTGAGAATCTGTTCGATCTCTTCATGGATGTGCTCGATCCGCTGGGGAGCGAGGTGGACGTCGTGTTGGAGACGAGCCATCACGAACGCCGGGGGCGACATCAAGATCTGCACCGGGAAAGCATCGACTTGCCGGTGCTGAAGAGCATTCTCTGGGATTTCGAGGAACTGTTGCTGAATGATGGCTGCACGGGCATTGCCGTTTTGAATCCTGCGATCCCCCAGGAAGTCCAGTTTGACGAGCACAAGCTGCTGATTATCTACGGTGATCCGTTGACCCCCTTCGAGGAACTCTTCCAGGCCTGCCATGTGCCTTGTCAGGACGATCTGAAGTTCATCACCGAGGCCGAACACGTACATTCCTCGACCGACGAATTCTGCCGCGCGTTCGAACAACTCAAGCTGCGTTTGGGGATCGACGAAGCGCTAGACTAAGAGGCAGGGGCACACCGTGCGCAGCCGAGCTTTCGCTCGGCTTTTTTTGTTGAATGACGACGAGGTCTCGACACGTATACCTGCCAAGCTCCCTCTATTGAGTCCTGCGTTGATAATGGAATGACGCACTGAGGGGCGGGCTCAGACGTACAGAATTCAAAATTGGCGGAGCTACGTTTTCGCCTTCGGAGAGCGACCTACCCGCCAATTTTGAATTCTGTACGTCGGAGCCCTACATAGTTCTCGCTTTCCATTCGCAGCCTAGGACTCAATAAGAGATCCTTCCTCCTTCCTCCTTCCTCCTGTTGCTGCTATTCTGTGGACTTGCTGGGATGGCGTCCGTGTCGGCGCGGGATACCGTTTGGCGGAGTTTGGCATGCGTCGACAGTTCGCTGTGCCGAGGGTCCAGACCAAGCCTGGGGTGGCTTGCGGAAAACAGTCGCGTTCATGGTGCGTGAAACAATTCTGCAAAACGACGATGCCAGCGCTGCGGAGGGAGACGAAGACCGCGACCTGCGTCCCCAACGGATGTCGGACATGGTCGGGCAACGCGACGTCTACGAACGGCTGTTGATTGCCGTCGACGCGGCCCGCAAACGCGACGAACCCCTGGGGCACATCCTGTTCGACGGCCCGCCGGGACTAGGCAAGACGACGTTCGCCCTCTGTATCCCGCGGAAGTTAGGCGTCAGCGTGCAGCTGGCCAGCGGCCCAGGGCTGAGGGCTCCCAAAGACCTGATCCCGTATCTGACGAACGCCGAGGAACGCTCGGTGCTGTTCATCGACGAAATCCATCGCTTGCCGGCCGCCGTCGAGGAGTACCTGTACACGGCGATGGAAGATTTTCGCATCGACATCGTGCTGGGTGAGGGCGTCAATGCGCGGACCCACAACCTCTGGCTCAAGCCGTTCACGCTGATCGGCGCCACGACCCGCGCCGGGATGCTGTCGGGGCCGCTCCGAGACCGCTTCCAACTCCGCGAGCATCTGGGGTTCTACTCGGTCGAGGAGTTAACCGAGATTATCCGCCGAAACGCCCGCAAGCTCACTGCGCCGATCGAAGAAGACGCGGCGCGGGAGATTGCCACCCGCAGTCGCAGTACGCCGCGCGTGGCCAACCACCGTTTGCGCTGGGTGCGTGATTATGCCGATAGTAAGGCGGGCGGACAGATCACGCTGGCGGTCGCTCGTGCCGCCTTGAAGATGGCCGAAATCGACACGTTGGGACTCGGCAAGCTCGATCGCCGCTACCTGGAGACGCTGATTCGCGTGTTCAGTGGCGGTCCGGCGGGCATTGAGGCGATTGCCCACACGATGAACACGTCGAGCGACACGCTGGAGGACGAAGTCGAGCCGTTTCTGCTCCGTAGTGAACTTGTCGTCCGCACGCCGCGCGGCCGCATCGTCACGGCCAAGGCTTACGAACACCTGCAACTCAAGGCCCGCAAAGACGACGACGCGGACTCCCAGAAGCGACTGTTTGAGTGAACTGTCGAGGAGACGTCTTCCGGAACCGCCGCGCTGCTGAAGCGGGCCAGCAGCCGTGCGGTCCTACTTCCCAGGAGACCAGCGGTGGCAGATAGCTTCGCTGGCCGGCTGAGCGACGACGCCGTCAGCCTATTGCGACAGCACCGGGAGCTCGATCTGCAACTCGCCTTTGACACGGAGCACGACGACCGAGCAGATCGGATCGGGAGCCTGCCTCGGCACCGACACAGCCAAGCCTGCCGGCCCGGCTTGCGTGCCGAGCGGCTGGCAGCTGGCATCCGCTAGCAGATAAGCCTTCTCCACGGCATTCTTCAAGCCGGGGACGACCAGCTGTCCATCGGCGGGCCAGTTAAAGACGTGCAAGTACAGGGTGACTCCGCCGTCGTGCCGCTGCTTCGTGCAGCGGCCCCAGGCCAGACGCTTGAACGGGCTGGCACCGGTGGCATAGATCGCCTGGCCGTTGACGTGCATCCACTTGCCGACCTCCTTCAGCCGGTCAATCGAAGGCTCGGGGATCAGACCCTCGGACGTCGGTCCGACGTTCAACAGATAGTTACCACCCTTGGAGGCAATGTCGATCAGGTTGCGGATCAGCGTTTCGGGCGACTTCCAGTTATGGTCGTCGCTCTTGAAGCCCCAGGTGTCGTTCATCGTCATGCAGGATTCCCAGTCGACGCCGGGCAGGCCGGTGGTGGGGATCTGCTGTTCGGGCGTGCCAAAATCACCGACGTACTGGCGGTCGCCTTTGTTCAAGCCCTCCATGCCCGAGCGGCCCTTGCCGACCCGGTTGTTGACGATCAACTGCGGCTTGAGTCCGCGCAGGTAATTGTAGATCTCCAGACCGTCCTCTTCCCGATACCAATCGGGCCACTCGCCGTCGAACCACAACACCTCTGGGTCGCACGTCTGCAGCAACTCCTTCAATTGAGCCCGCATGAAGTCCAGGTACTCCCGCTGCCGGCCCTCGCGGATCTTGGTCGGGTTGTACTGCTTGTCGTTGGCGCGGTCCTGGGCCGGATGATGCCAGTCCATGACGGAGTAGTAGACGCAGAATTTCAGCCCTTGCTTGCGGCATTCCTCGGCCAACGGCTTGAGCAGGTCCTTGGCGTACGGGCTGGCTTGGACCACGTTGTAATTCGTGGACTTCGCGTCGAACAGGCAAAAGCCGTCGTGGTGCTTGGACGTGATCACCAGGTACTTGATGCCGGCCTCCTTCGCCGTGCGCACCCACTCGGCCGGGTCGTACTTGACCGGATTGAACTGCTTGGCCAGTTGCTCGTACTGGTCGACGGGGATGTTGGCCGAGTTCATGATCCACTCGCCGATGCCTGCGATCGGTTTGTTCTGCCATTGGCCCGCGGGGATTGCGTACAGGCCCCAGTGGATGAACATCCCGAAGCGGGCGTCCCGCCACCATTGCAGGCGACTGTCGCGCTGGGCCGGGGTCTCGGTTGACCCAGCTTCCGCAGCGCGGGCCCGCACCGGCGTCCCCGCAGAAAACCCACCGATCAACAGTACAAGACTCAAGGTGATAACTCTCGCAAGCATGTTCGGTTTCCTTTCAGTTCGTTCATCTCTTGATCTGGTTCGGCCCTTTGCCGACCGTCTTCTCGTAGGTTCCGTCGCCCGACTTGACGTACTTGGTGAAGCCGAGTCGTTCGAGTTTGCTGTCGTTCTTCGTGGCCCGCTCGGTGGCGATGGGCGAGAACCGGCCCGCGATTCGCGGTGGCAAAAACACGCGGCGCACCGGCCGGCCAGTTTCCGGATGTTGCGTCAGGGGTGCGTCCAGCATTTTCTGGACCAGTTCAAAACGCTCGCCCGGCTGACCGTCCTCAGTAACCACTTCGTAAACGTAGGTTGGCATGTTCGCGAATCTGCTCCTATTGAGTCCTAGGTTGCCAATGGCATGGGAGGGCGAGGCTCCTGCCGAGCTGGAACGGGCCGTCAGGGACGGCCCACGGCTCCGCGGGAGCGTCGCCCTCCCCATCCACTTGCTCTCGTGTTCCATTGGCAACCCAGGACTCAATAACGCGGCCCGGCCGCAATCAAAGTAGCTAAAGACTCCACCGCCTCATTTTACCCAAATGCTCGCCCGTGCATACAAGGCATCCGCAACCTGCGGGACTGACGGCCCCCGCCCACCAAAAAACACTACCAGTGCCAGCTGTCGATGAACCGCCACAGACAAATCTGCAGGACGGTGGTCGGGAAGATCCAGATCAACAGCGAGTCCCAGGCTCGGACTTCCGTCGAAGCCGAGACGGTGTGGGGCTTCCAGCCGCACACTGCCAGCCGTGTCAGCAAATGGGCAGCGGCTGCCAGCAACAGCACGGACATGGCCCCCTGCCAACCCAGATAGAGGCCGACTGTGGCGACGGCGGCGAGCGTGGCAGCTCGTTGTTCCGGCCTGCCCGCAAGGTCTGGGTTTCTAAGAGAGCGGACATGGACGAGCAGCCAGCCTATGGCCCCGCCTGCTAATAGCCCCACCAAGCTGGTATCGAAACGGCTTAGCCCAACGGTTTCGGCCAGCCACCGGGAAGCCGGCGGCGCCCAACTCACCGGATGCACCACAGGCCAGGCGGCCGGGATCGCAAAGCCCCAGCCCACGACCAAGGCCACGAACCGCTTAGGCAGTGCCTGACGATCCAGGACGATCAGGGCCCAACTGAGCAGACTGCACAGCAGGACCCCCTGATACGCGATCAGGGCCATCAACTGGCTGCGGTCGGTCGCAGCTGAGAAGCCACCCGGCAGGTTGGCGCCGTGCGAGAAGACCTGCACCAGTACCAGCACCAAGAAGGTGCCTCCCGTGATCGCCTCGACCAGCGGATACCGCGACGAAATCGGTAATTTGCAGTCGCGACAGCGGCCACGCAACGACAGCCACCCGAACACGGGCACGTTATCATACGGACGAATGGCGTGGCCGCACTTGGGACAATGTGAAGTGCCCAACAACGTCACGCCCCGCGGTACCCGATAGATGACCACGTTCAGAAAACTGCCGATGCTGGCGCCCGCGGCCAGCACCCAAACGCCGATCAGGAACTCGGACAAACGTGCGAGGACCAGCTCGGGATAAGACCATTGCGAGAGAAATAATTCCTCCCGACCGGGTAGTCGCGACGGGCTGGGCATGGCGGCGTACGGCCAGACGAAGACGTAACCGCAACCCACCGCCCCGCAACCGAGCAGCACGAGCAGCAGCGGCCAATTGGGACGTTCTGCCCGAAAAATGGGACTGGCTTCGGGGCATGGATGCCCGGTGCCCGTCCCATTTTCCGGGCGTGTTTCGGACCTGGGGCGACGTGCTCGCATGCTCCACCCTCGAAATCCGCAACACAAAATTCGAAACCAACCCAAAACTTGGCCTTGATCGTAAGGTTGCCACCGACCGTCCGTGTTGCCAACGCTCGGGGTGGCTAACAGCTGAGCCTAACTGTACAGCGCCACGCAACGCCGCGAATTCGCCACAATCACTAGTGCTTTGTCAAGGCTAAGAATTACGGTGCCACTGGCTCTGCCAGTGCCGTTGCTCCACCTCTTGGCCTTCAAACACTGGCGAAGCCAGTGGCACCCAACCCTAAGATCAAGCCTTGGCAAAGCACTGGCCCAACTTCGCATTGCCGTGATTTCAGATTTTGCCCCAAAGAGGCGTAACATAACAGCCCAGATCCCACTGCTGTGCACATCTTCATAAAACTGGTATTGCAATGTCGTTAGCTTGCGATATATTCACATTCTATGACGACGGAAGCCAAGCTGAGGCTGATCGATTTCGAGGCGCTGCAGCAAGCCGCAGAGTGTCTGCGAACGCTCGGTCATCCGGTGCGCCTGCGCATGGTGCAGATGATGCTGCATGCGGAGTACACCGTGGGCGAACTGGCAGAAGCCTGCGAAATCGCCAGCCACTTGGCCTCGGAGCACCTGCGTCTGATGCAGCGCTGCGGGTTTCTGAACTGTCGGAATGAGGGGCGGCGCAAGTACTACCAAGTGGCCGAACCTCACCTGGAAAGCCTGCTGGCCTGCATCCAACAGCGATTTGCGAAAAGGTAGCCGTCTAAACAAGGTAGCCGTTTGAACTATGTCGTCTCAAGAACGTGGATCAACAAGAATGGAAATCTTCTTCGTGCTCGGCTTCGTGGTGTTGTGGATTGCTCTGCAGACGTGGATCTTGCCCCGGTTCGGCGTGTCCACGTGAATGAGCAACTCCTGCCGGCCGAGTTCGGCCGCCCGTCCCCAACAGTTGGACAACGAGGAGCCCCTGCTTCAGCAATCGCCGGCAGGGGAGCCAGAACAGCCGGGCAGTTCCGCGCCGAGGCCGCCGCACAACGATGAATGAACCCTGCTTCCCTTTCGCAGGTCGTGTCGAAGACCGCCCGCCTGCGGAGGTCGTGTGGGACCGTGGAACAGACGTTGCGGGAATCTCAGTCCCTTTCAGGAGGAGACATCACGTTCGCGAAGTCCTTCGCCGTCACACGCCCGATTAAGCGGCCTTTGTTGTGCGGCTGTGCGTAAGGTCCCGGCGTTTGCTACACTGGACCGGCGGTGTGCGGACCTGTCCGCTGCCGCTTGGCCTAAGATCCAGAGTCCAGCGAACATGCCAGCCTCATTCGACGGTGGAATCCAGAGTGTCATCCTCGACTCGATCAACGATGGCGTGTTCACGGTTGACGACCGGTGGTGCATCACCTCGTTCAATCAGGCCGCCGAGCGGATCACCGGCGTG
>JAPLNJ010001010.1 GCA_026692885.1 Planctomycetota bacterium
ATGACAAGGTGACCTACGTCGGCTATCCCGACGGTGGGTTGGTCCCGTACATCGGCCGTCGTTTGGCCCGCGCCGGTGAGTCGGGCCTTGCAGGCTGCGTGGGCTTGCAGAACGCCTTCACGTACTACTTGCGCAAGGTTCGCCCGTCGCGAGTGTTCGTACCCACCCACACCGATCTGCATCCCGATCATCGAATCACGCACAGCGAGTTGATGATCAGTCTGTTTCACGCCAGCGGTGCCATCTGGCCCGAGCTCGGTCCATCGCTGGCCCAGGTTCCCATGTTGGGCGAACTGGCCGTGTACTGCGACTTCGCCGAACAACCCAACTTGGAGATCATGGGCGACGAAGAGGTGTTTCGCACCAAGCTGGCTGGTATCGAGGCTTATCGTTCCCAAGTCCAGATCGCGGCCCTGGTCAACCAGATCCGCAAGGCGGGCCCGTACGAGTACGTGCGGGACTTCGTGTTCCGCCTGTTCTCGCCGGACAACTACAAGCAGCTGTTTGCCTAGCACACCCAGGCAGTCTGCAGCCTCACAGCAACTCGTCCAATTCGGCGATCAGTTTCTCGAAATGGGCCAGGGCGGTATCTACCGGCTCCGGCTGTTCCATGTCCACGCCCGCGGCCCGCAGCAGATCCAGCGGATCCTGGGAACAACCCGCCTTCAGGAAGCCCAGGTAGTCCTGTAACTCCTGCGGACCGCCGGACAACACACGCTCGCTCAGCGCGATCGCAGCGGACAGCCCCGTGGCGTACTTGTAGACGTAGAACGCGCGGTAGAAGTGCGGGATGCGGAAACACTCCAGCGACAATCGGTCGTCCAGGACAAAGTCCGGGCCGAAGTAGGACTTCAGCAACTGGCGGTAGATGTCTTGGAAAGCCCGCACCGTCAGCGGTTCGCCCGTTTCGGCCAATTCGTGCGTCTGCTGCTCGAACTCCGCGAACATCGTCTGCCGCACGATGGTGGCCCGGATGCTGTCCAGTTCGCGATTGATCAAGTAGGCCCGCTGCTGGTCGTCCCGGGCCTGAGCCAGCAGGTGGCGGCTGAGCAACTGTTCGTTGAACGTGCTCGCCACTTCGGCCACGAAGATCGTGTAATGGTAGTACGCAAACGGCTGACTCTTGGCCGAGTAGTACGAGTGCAGCGAGTGACCCGCCTCGTGCGCCAACGTGAACACATCTTCCAACACGTCCGGCTTGTAGTTCATCAGGATGTACGGATCCGCCTCGAAAGATCCACAACTGAACGCGCCGCTTTGCTTGCCACGGTTCGCATAGCGGTCGCACCAGCGGCGGCCGGTCAGGCCCTGTTCCAAGACCGAAACGTACTCGTCGCCCAACGGCGCGAGTGCCGCGAGCACGGCTGCGACGGCCTGCGTCCAGGTCCGCTGTTGCTGCTGGCCAGTCAGAATCGGCACGTACGTGTCGTAATGATGAATCTCCTTCAGTCGCATCTTGCGGCGGCGCAGGTCGTAATAGCGATGCACGGCGGGCAAGCGCCGGCGCACGGTCTCGATCAGGTTATCGTAGACCGACTGCGGCAGCTTATCCGGGAACAGGGCCGCCGCCAGTGAGCTGTCGTAGCCGCGAGCCCGGGCGTAGTAGATATCGGCCTGGACCGAGCCGTTGAGCGTGGCCGCCAGGGTATTCTCGTGGGCCTGAAATTGCTCGTAGTACTGCTCAAACGCCCTGCGGCGGACTTCGCGTTGGGGCGCATGCAGCAATTGCAGGAACGTGGCATTGCTCAACTCGACCTGCTCGCCCTTGTCGTTCTTGACGAAGCCGAACTTGAGGTCTACATCGTGCAGCTGCCGAAAAGCTCGGCTGGCAGCCTGCGCCATCTCGCCTTGCATGGCCAGCAGTTCTTCTTCCTTCTTGCCCAGCGTGTGTTTCTTGTATCTCAGGATGCGTTGGAGCAGCAAACGATACGGCTGGAGTTCCTTCGCCTCCAGAAACTGCTTGATCCGAGCGGCGGGCAGCGCGAGGATTTCCGGCCGAATGTAGCTGGCCGCCTGGCTGGCGCGAGTCGCCGCGTGCTGGTAACGCCCCAGCAGGCGTTGGTAGGTACTGTCGGCCTGGTCTTCCGCGGCTTTCAGAAACGCGTAGGTGCCCAGCCGCTCTCCCAGCCGGTCCAAGTCCAGATCGAATTTCAGGCCTTCGGCCAGCGCGGCGCCGGACTCGCCCAACCGGCCCCGAAAGCGGTCGTATCCGGCGATGCGATTTTCGTATCGGCGAAAAGCTTTTTCCCAGGCCTCGTCGTGCGGGTAGAGGCTCGCGAGGTCCCAGGTGTCGGCGGCTGGGACGTCAGTACGATTGGGAATGCGTTGGATTTTGCTCATCGTGTTCCAATTGGTTCGTCAGGCCAGGGCCTAAACTACAAGGCTATGATTTGAACGGTCACGGGGAATTCTACCGCCGATCGGCTCGCAGGTGAACGGGCGGCAACGGTGAGGAAGTCAACGTGGTGCCTGCGGACTCGCAGCTGGCAACAGCGACTTGTCCGCCGAGATAACGTTCACCGAAGAGCTTCATGCTGTGGGTGCCGATGCCGCATCCCAGTTTAGCCTTCGCGCTGCTCCAATCGCTGCGGGGTTCTTTCTCAACTCGCTTAGGTTCGCTTGCGTCCCGACTGCGACCATTATGGCAACGCGGACCGTACCGGTCACCCCCGGTTGCGAGTTGGCCATGATGCGATGTGACCTCGCGGTGGCTTTCGAAACCGTTGTCGGATGGAGCGTCGTCGCGTATAACGGTCCTAGGTGCGTGAAGTTACCGAGAACGACTGGTCAAGAATCGGTTTCTGACAAGGATCCGGTTGTCAGGTCTTGCTCCATGATATCACGAAGTCGAGTACCGTTGCGGCGTCTGTTCCTCTTCCCGGTCGTCGTGGGCATCGGGGTGACGCTGCTGGGCCGTGGCCTGCCTGCCGCGGAAACGAAGAATGCGGGCGAGGAAGCGGAGCAGCCGTCGGCCCTGGCAGCCCTCGATCAGAAACGCCTGAAGGACGAGGAGTATCTGCAGCTCTTCAGACTCTTGGCTGACACGTTCGATCAAGTCGATCGCAATTACGTCAAGGAAGTCGATCGTCGCCGCTTGATGGAAGGCGCTATCCGCGGCATGCTTTCCGAATTGGACCCCTATTCCGGCTATGTCTCGCCCCGGCAACTGCAAAGCTTCAAGACCGGCGTGGAGAGCGAGTTTGGGGGCGTCGGAGTTCAGGTCTCTATCGAAAAGGGCCGGCTGGTCGTCATCGGTCCGCTGGTGGGATCACCTGCCTACCGAGCCGGCTTGATGGCCGGCGACTTCATCCTGGAGATCGACGGCAAGACCACCGATGGGATCACGCTGGATGAGGCCGTGCGCCGCCTGCAGGGCCAGGTCGGCGAGCCGGTGACCATGAAGTTGAAGCACCGCCACGCTTCCGCGCCGGAGAGTCATGCGCGGGTTGATCCTGGACCTGCGATTCAATCCGGGCGGTTTGCTATCGGCCGCGATCGAAGTCAGCGATTTGTTCCTTGCCAACGGTCGTATTGTTAGCACGGAGGGCCGCAATACCAAGCCGAAGGTGTGGGAGGCTCATCAGCCGGGTACGTTTGAAGGCTTCCCCATGGTCGTCCTGGTCAATCACTACAGCGCCAGCGCCAGCGAGATTGTGGCCGCGTGTCTCCAGGACCACGGTCGGGCGGTGATCGTGGGCGAGCGCACCTGGGGCAAAGGCAGCGTCCAGAACGTCATGGAACTGGAGGACGGAGCGAGCATGTTGAAGCTGACCACGGCCGACTATCACCGGCCCAGCGGCAAGAACATTCACCGCTTCCCGGAGGCGACCGAGAAAGACGACTGGGGCGTGACTCCGAACGAGGGTTTTCAGGTGACGCTCTCCGCCAACGAAATGTCGCAGTTGGCGAACCTGCGGCGCGAAAAGGATATCGTGAGCAAACCTCAGGAGGCCCCGAAAGACTCGCCGGACGCGTCTCCCGCGGTCGTCGACCGGCAATTGCAGAAGGCATTAGAGTGCTTGGTTCAGCAGTTGCCGAAGGCCCAGGAAGACACCACCGTTACGGCCCACGCGGAGCCAGGAGCGCAAGCCAAGTAGTGATGCTAATCCTGGCGATCGAAACCACTTGCGATGAGACGGCGGCGGCGCTGATTAGGGGCGACTTGGTCGTCTTGGCGTCCGTGGTGGCCTCGCAGGACAAACTGCACGAGCGATTCCACGGGGTCGTACCGGAGATTGCCGCGCGGGCTCATGTCGAACGGATCCTGCCCGTCATCGACGAGACCTTTCGCCGCGCCGGTGTTCGGCCCGCGGACATCGACGCTGTGGCGGTGGCGAATACGCCCGGATTAGCCGGGTCGCTGCTGGTTGGGTTGGTGGCTGCCAAGACGCTTTGTCTGGCGCTCAACAAGCCGCTGATAGCCGTCAATCATCTGCACGCCCACATCTACGCTTGCCGGTTGGCCAGTGGCCAGAACGTGTTTCCTTGCGTGGGTCTGATCGTCAGCGGCGGGCATAGCAGCTTGTACCGCTGCCAGAACCCGTTCGACTTCGAGCACCTCGGCGGCACAATCGACGATGCCGCCGGAGAGGCGTTCGACAAAGTCGCCAGCATGTTGGGGCTACCCTATCCGGGAGGGCCAGCGATTTCCCGAGCTGCCGAGTCGGGAAATCCGGGGGCCTATCGCTTCCCGCGGGCCTTTTGGAAAGACGAAGAGCGGCTGGAGTTCAGCTTCAGCGGCCTGAAGACGGCCGTCCGGTACGAAATCGCGGGACCAGGACGTGCCGATTTTACGACGCTGCAGCTGCCGTCGCAGAAGATTGCCGACGTGGCGGCCAGTTTCCAGGAAGCCGTCGTGGACTGCTTGGTGAGCAAGGCCCTGTTGGCCGTACGCCGGACGGGCCTGAAGACGCTCTGCGTGGGCGGTGGCGTGGCCGCGAACCGGCGTTTGCGAGCGCGTCTGCAACAGGTGGCGAACGACTCCGGCATCGAACTGCATATCGCGCCCTTAAAGCTCTGCACCGACAACGCCGTGATGGGAGCGATTGCCTGCGAGCGACTGCAGGCGGGCTTGATCGAAGACCTGGACTTGGATGTCTTCCCCGGGTTGGTACGACCTCGCGAGGTGAAAAAAGAAAACCCGGTCTCTTGAGAGAGACCGGGTTCGTCAAATCGGCTGATGGACAGCCGCGTCAATTAGGGCGTTCAGCTATTTTCTTGGCGAGAGCGACAAGTCGTCTTCGATGGCCATCATGCCGCCCATGCCGCCGCCCATGCCGCCCATGCCACCCATGCCGCCACCCATGCCACCCATGCCACCACCCATACCACCCATGCCGCCGCCCATGCCGCCTCCCATGCCGCCGCCCATGCCACCACCCATGCCACCACCCATCTGGAAGGGGTTGACGCCCATGCCGCCGGTAATCGGGATCACGAGGTCACCCACCGGGTAAACCTTAGTGACCAGTTCTTTCTCGGCCTCCTCGGAACTGGTGATCAAGAGCAC
>JAPLNJ010001011.1 GCA_026692885.1 Planctomycetota bacterium
AGACGACGCGAAATGTGTCATTCCGACCCGCGTGCGGTAGCCCCCCGTGATTTCGTGATCGCTCCGCGAGACAAATCAGAATGGAACAGATTCAGGCATTCGGGAAAACACCAATTCACGGTAAAATCAAACAAACTGAACACTCGACCCAGGATTCCATGGCCCATCACGGATCGAGACGGATGGCACAGCCTTCCTCGGCGGCGACAACCCGGCTCCACCCGGCGTCGCGCAGCTGTGCCGCGCGGACGGTCGACTGGCTGGCGTCTCCACCGACCAGGATCAGCTTCGCGCGGTGATGAACCTGGGCCAGCCACTGGTCCAGATCATCGCTTTCGGCGTACGTCCGGAAGCCAGCCAGCGACCGCACGACGGCCCGAATCGGGATGACTTTTCCGTCGATCTGGATGCTGTCTCGCTCCGGCTGCGGAAAACCATTTCGACTTGCGGCGTCGGGGGCGTCCAGGCAGAATACGCGGGTCGAATCCTGTGTCAGCAGCGACTCACTCAAAGCGGCCCAATCCGCCCGCTCGATCATCTCGCTGCCTGTAATCAACACACACGGGCGGGGCAGGGAGGTGGGCAGAGCTTCGGTCTCGTCCAGCCCTTCGGGAGACAGGCTCGCGTCATCGCTGGCGATCGCATCACGAAACCAACCATCCCGTTGGTGCTTGCGGTAGATGCGACTGATCTCGGCGGCCGTGGGCGACGGACAGAAAATGGGGACCTCCGGGGCGAGCTGCCCCGCTTGCTGGGCAAGTCGCAGTTCGTGCAGGATTCTCTGCGTTTGATCCAGCACATCGCAGATGATCCAAGCTGTGCCACCACGCTTCACGACGTCGCTAACCTCCTGCCGAAAGGCCGCATCTTCCGCGCTGATCGCCAGCGTATCGGGCACCGCCGCGAAAGCCGCCGTGATAACCAACGTGTCCACATCCGGCGCAGGACGCGGTCCTGGGAGAAGTGGCGATCGATTGTTTCCCACTTCGCCCGAGAACAGAATCCACCGCCGCTGATTCCCCTCGGCGATTTCGAACAGCAGACTGGCCGAGCCAGGGATCTGCCCTGCGTCAAGAAAAGTCACGGCGATTCCGGGAGCCACGGTCCGAGACGCCGCAGACAGCACTGGGCGACACTGGGCCATGATCGCGGCAACTTCGTCCGTCGCGCAGGCCGCGCAAGTGGAGACACCGATCCGCCCTAGACGGGTCGTCAACTCAGCCAGCGTGGCCTGGCCTGTTTGGAGCGAACCCGCAGGGATTTTCCGGCGCTCCGCGCAAGCCGTTCGCCAATGCAGCAGGCATTGCCGGGGGGCGTCTGGCGTGGGTGCGGAAGACGAACGCGACCAGACCCAATCCCGTTTCCGCGCGCGATCGTGGCGGCACACCATGTCGAGAACGACGGGGGCCAGTTCTCGCGTCGCTTCCGTCAGGTAAATGGGACCCCCGAATCCCTGCTGGATCAGCAGCGGCAGGCGACCGATGTGATCCACGTGCGCTTGCGTCACGAACACGCCGACGACGGTGCGGGCGTCGCACGGCAGTGCGGACGAGGACGGCTCCGTAGCGAGTTGCCGAGCAGGATCTTCGCTCTCGAAGCGGTCGGCACCACAGTCGATCAGCCACTTGGCACCGTCCGTGTTGAGGACCGTCAGGGAACCGGATCGTAGTGTGGCGTCACCGTAAAACGTGGCCGTAACTCGCGTGGGGCGAACCGGCTGCTGAGGCCGGGCTGGGCGATTCCGCCGAGCGGATCGCTGTTTATCCTCCGCGGCAGTCGGTATCCCGCCTCGCAGCCTGGAGAGAACCCGTACCCACCAACTGCGATACCAAGACTCCTCGTCCGAGTCGTTTCCTTGCCCAGCGGGATCGCCAATCTCACGGGGCGTCACCGTGCTCGGCGTTGTTCTCTGGGAAACCCTCGTTTGTTCGTCCGACTCATCACCGCGCGAATTGGTCGTCGTCCCCGACCTCCTCGTCTGCCCAGTTTGTTGTCCAGGCGAGTTCTCCTGCGTACCATCCATGGTGTCGGACGAGGGGCCCCAGGGAATCAGGAAGATGACCACTACAACAATTGCCAGTCCCGCCGCAACGAAGCGTTTTCTGCCGTAGAATGGTCGATATCGGGCCCCGGAGAGCTGGCTGATTTCTGCTTCCAGCCTTTCCACTTGCGCGCGGCCGTGCAGGATAGGCCGGATCAGTTCTGACGGACCACTCTGTTCGCCATACCGCTCGAAAGCTGCTCGTCCCAGCTCACCGAAGGCGTCCAGTATCTTAAGTTTCAGCGATTGGACGAGGAACATCTGCTGGGTTGTCTGCGCCAGCGATTTGGCCTGTGCCGCAGGTCCCGCGACGTTCGATTGGCTGGGGCCGGAGGTATTCAGCAGCGAGATTTCCGCACGCAACTGAGCGATCTGCTGGTAGATCTCGACAAATTCATCGCAATAGAGTCCGGCGTCACCGACATGCGTTCCGAACGCCCGATACGCGCCGGGAAGCACGATGTGGACCAATTCGGCGAGTTCCGCTTGTTTGGCGGAGAACTGCGGGACCGACCCGTACACGCGTGCTCGGCTGGTCATCGGATGCTACGTGCCTCGCCGGAGACGGACCACCAAGGCGGCGTGATCGGGACTCTGCAGGCCCGCTTGGAGCACTTTCAAGACGCGGGACAATTCGCCGGACAGCAGCGCTGCGGCGTCCAACCACAGCCCTGGAAAGACGGTGCTGCGGTACAGGCCGACTGGGTCTACCGCGAGTCGCTCATAGACACCTTCTCGCAGCACAAACCAGTCGACGGCGCGGTCCAGGACGCGCCAGACCAGGTACTCCCGCACGCCGTTGCGGCGGTACACCTGGAGTTTGCCCCCCAGATCATAACTCGCGCTGCTGGACGCGACCTCCGCGATGAACTCGGGGGCCCCCTCCAGGTAGTCGTCTTCGCTGATGCGGGCCTGGCCGCCGAGATCGGGATCGATGCACAACGCCGCGTCAGGCTGGGGTTCGTTGTCGAGATCCAAGCGGAGACTGGCGTTATCGGCAATCAGGACGCCCGGTGTTTCCGCCACGTAATTGCCCAACCAAGTAATCAGGTGGCCATGTGGCACGCCATGTCGGCGCAGACGGACTGCTGCAGCCATGTGGACGACCCCCTCGATCAGTTCCGCTTTCTTCAAATGCGGCATCGCAGCGTACCGCCGCTCGAACTCGGCGCGCGCCAGCCGGTCACCACCCTCCAGCGGTGGCATCTCGCGCGAGCCGGCAAATGCGGTTGGGACGTGTTGGGCGGAAACGGACATGACGCCTGCCATCACCAAGTAGAGCCGGAGGCGGAAACTATGGAACTGACGGTTATTCTAGGAGTGTGAAAATGGCTGTCAACTGTCGGCCCGGCGAAGACGCACTCGATTGCTCGACGAAAGGCTTCACAAGTAGGGTATATCAAGCGGAGCGCCGATGTACCTGCGGATCGGCGGACCTACGGATCGGCTCTGGTGGCGACGGTTGCACAGCCGGTACATCGGCGCGGAGCTTGATGCTCCCTACCGCTCAGGAGTTCCTCGAATTGAGACCGCCGAGCCACTGGGGTGGCTTGCGTGTCGAGCGGTCAGCGCGCAAAATATTCGGTTTGCCGATCTCTTGCATTGAACGAAGGAAAATCGCCATGTCCGAGAAAGCACCTTGGATCATGTATCGACCGCAGTTGAAGGTCCTGGACTGTACGGTTCGCGACGGGGGCCTGATCAACAATCACAAGTTCTCGGACCAGTTCGTGCGCGCGGTGTACGAAGCCTGCGTGGGAGCGGGGATCGATTACATGGAGGTGGGCTATAAGAACTCGCCCCAGGTTTTTCCTCGGGAGAAGTACGGCGCCTGGCGGCATTGCGACGAAGCCGACTTGAATCGCGTCCTGGGTGATCATGACCCGGAGAAGACCGGACTCAAGCTGGTGGCGATGGCGGACGCCGGCAAGAGCGATTGGAAAGTCCAGTTGGTGCCGCGCGACCAAAGCGTGCTGGATATGATCCGCGTCGCATTCTATGCCCATCAGGCGTCCGAAGCGGTCGAGATGATCCAGCATGCCCATAGCCTGGGCTACGAGACCAGTGCCAACCTGATGGCCGTGTCGAACATCACGGAAGTGGAGATCGACACGGTGCTGGAGGCGATCGCCCCCACGTCGGCGGGGATCATGGTCATCGTCGATAGTTTCGGCCACCTGTACCGCGAACAAGTCGACATGCTCTATCGTAAGTACGCCAAGGCGATGGAGAGCACGGGGAAGGAAATCGGAATTCACGCGCACAACAACCAGCAACTGGCGTTCGCCAATACGATCGAGGCCATTATCTTGGGAGCCAACCGGGTGGACGCGACGATGGGCGGGTTGGGCCGTGGAGCGGGCAACTGCCCGATGGAACTGCTGCTCGGCTTTCTGCGAAATCCCAAGTTTCACTTGCGCCCGGTCGTGCAGGTCCTGCAGGAACAGATCTTCCCCCTGCGAAAAAGCTTGGATTGGGGAGCGTTGGTACCCTACAACATCACGGGACAAATGAACCTGCACCCCAAAGCGGCGATTGAGTTTCTGGAAGGCGATGACAAGGACAATATTCTCGCCTTTTACGATCAAATCGTCAGCGAAGGCTGAGCGTGATTCTCGAACTTAAGAATGTCAGAAAGTCGTATCGGGAACCGAACGGCACCTTGCTGCCGATTCTGGCGGTGCCG
Source organism: Planctomycetota bacterium (assembly GCA_026692885.1). The sequence continues at coordinate 4,728 of JAPLNJ010001011.1, forward strand.
CGTTTTCAGGTCGAGCGGGGCGAGCAGATGGTGCTGGTCGGCCCGAGCGGTTGCGGCAAGACGACGTTGCTGCAGGTGATCGCCGGGATCAGCCGGGCGGACTCCGGTGAGATCTGGCTGGACGGTGTGGATCTTGCCCGTCTGTCGGAGGCGGGCCGCGATCGTTACCGCGCCGCGAAAGCCGGCTACATCTTTCAGACGTTTAACCTGCTGCCAGGTTTCACGGCCCTCGAAAACGTGTTGCTAGGCATGACCTTCGCACGCGGACGCCGAGACGTGGGGCGGGCCAAGGATCTGTTGGAACGGGTCGGTTTGGGCTCGCGAGCCAGCCACAAACCTGCGGCGCTGTCGGTCGGCGAGCAACAGCGGGTTGCCGTGGCGCGGGCTCTGGCAAACCGTCCGATGGTGATTCTCGCGGATGAGCCCACCGCCAACGTTGATCAGGCGAACCAGCAGCAGATCATTGACTTGATCCGCCGGACGTGCCGCGACGAAAACGTGGCGCTGGTGCTGGTCACCCATACGCCTGAAGTGGCGACTCAGTTCGATCGCGTCGACCGCTTGGCGGACATCAATCACGTGGGTGAACGCGAATGAACCTGTTTACAATTGCCTGGCGCAGCATTCAACAACGAGGCTTGGCGTCCGCCCTCACGTCCCTGTCCATGGCGCTCGGCGTGATGCTGGTGGTGGCTGTGCTGGCCGTCCACGGCGTGGTCTCCGATTCGTTCCAGAACAGTACCAGCCTGGGCTACAATCTGATCGTGGGCGCCAAGGGCGGTAAGCTGCAACTGACGTTGAACACGGTGTACTACCTGAGTCAACCGGTGGAGAACATTCCGTACTCCTACTACCTGGAGTTCCTTTCCGCCGAGCGGCGACGGCAAGAGGAGGCGGATCCCGGCGACGTCGACTTGCGTCGCGAGGGCCAGTTCGCGGAATTCACCGCCTTCGCGATCCCCGTGTGTCTCGGCGACTACTATGGCGAGTTCCGCTCGGTCGGCACGACGCCGGACTTCTTCGAGAAACTGGTCTACGGCCGCAACGCCGACCAGAAATTTGTCTTCGCCTCGGGACGCAACTTCCAGCACAATAATCAGGAATCGGGCTACTGGGAAGCCGTCGTCGGCTCGGTGGCGGCACGGGAGTTGAAGCTGAACGTCGGCGACCGCGTCAGTCCCACCCACGGTGATCCGGAACTGGGGGCGCATCACGCAGAAGGCTTCACTGTGGTCGGGATCCTCAAACCGTCCGGCACTCCGAACGACCGCGCCGTGTTTGTCAATATCGAAGGTTTCTACTTGATGAGCAATCATGCCAAGCCGGTCAGTGAGGATGCCCACGCAGGCCAAGCCCCTGCGGCGCCTGCGGACAGCCACGCAGAAAGCTCGGAACCGGCCGGCGAGCATGCCGCACACGCCGATGACACCCACGGACATGCCGCACACAGCCCGGACGCGAAACCATTGCCGATGAGCCAGCGGGAAGTGACGGCGATCCTGGTACGCACGAAATCCAGCGATCCGGCGGTGCCCGCGGAGGCCGTTACGCCCGGCCTCCGCTGGTCGATCAACAAGGGCCAGGTGGCCCAGGCGGTGGCGCCGATTCAGGAGATCTACGCACTCTTTGCGACCTTCGTCGACCCGATTCAGAGCGTGCTGCTGCTGCTCACTGCGATGATTTGCGCGGTCTCCGGAATCAGCATCTTGGTGAGTATCTATAATTCCATGAGCGAACGCCGCCACGAGATCGCGGTGATTCGCGCGTTGGGGGCGGGGCGGGGCACCGTGATGGTGATCGTGTTGCTCGAGTCGGTCTTGCTGTGCTTGGGTGGCGGCTGCGTGGGCTGGGTGTTGGCCCACACCTTGACATGGTTGGCCGCACCAACCATCGCCGCGCGGACGGGCGTATCGATCGGGTTCCTGAGCATGGAAACCAGCGAGGTGCTGTTATTGCCCGCCTTGCTCCTCCTGGCCATCCTCTGCGGCTTTTTCCCGGCCGTCTCGGCCTACCGAACCGACGTGGCCAAATCGCTGGGGGCGTGATGCCATGTTTCGTTGGTTCCCGCAGGCTTTGGTGACCGCCGTCGGCTGCTTGCTCGCCAGTGGGATCCCAACTGTCGAAGCCTGTCCCTTCTGCACGCCCGTGTCGAGGACGCTCAGTGAGGAGATGGACTCGATGGACGCCGTGGTCATCGGTCGCTTGACGAAGCCGGTGACGGCAGCCGACAAGGGCCAGGATCCGACGCCCGTGACCTTCGAGATCACCAAGATCATTAAAGGCAAGGCTTTCCTCGGAAAGGCGAAGACGGTCGAGACCGTGTACGGCACGGGCGCCAATCGCGGCGATCGGTTCCTGGTGCTGGGCGTTAATCCGCCGAGCATCGCTTGGTCCACGCCCTTGAAGCTCTCGGATCGTGCCGTGGATTACGTCCTCCGTATCCGAGCTTTGCCGCAAACGCCGGAGCGACTGGCCTTCTTCCAGGATTTCTTGGAGGACCAAGACGGCGTCCTAGCCCGCGATGCTTACGACGAGTTTGCCAAGGCGCCGTACAAGGACGTGAAAGCGGTCAAGGATCGTATGAATCACGACCAGCTTGTCGCCTGGATTAAGACACCGGACATCCCGGCGAGTCGCCGCCGGTTGTATCTGGTGATGCTCAGCGTTTGCGGTGGGCCAGGCGACTTGCCCGTGTTGGTGGACTTGCTGAAGTCGGAGGACCGCAAAATCAAAGTCGGACTCGACGCGATGATCGGCTGTTACCTGCTGCTGACAGGTCCCAGCGGCATGCCGCTGATCGAAGATCTGTACTTGAAAAGGACCAAGGCCGATTACGCGGACACGTACGCCGCCATCACAGCCCTGCGATTCATCGGTACGGAGACCGACGCAATTCCGCGGGAGCGGCTCCTGGGAGGACTGCGTCACCTGCTGGATCGTCCTCCCCTGGCGGACTTGGTCATTGCAGACCTGGCACGCTGGGAGGACTGGTCGCAAATGGAGCGGCTGGTGACGCTGTTCAAGACGGCCGACGAGAAATCGAGTTGGGTGCGCATCCCGATCATCAACTATCTGCGAGCCTGTCCGCTCCCCACAGCAAAGGAGCACCTTGGCGAGTTGCAGAAAATCGATCCGGATTCCGTGAGCCGGGCTAACGCGTTTTTTCCCTTTGGGAGTGGCGGGGCGGCAGCCGGCGGGAACGGCCGTTAGGATCGCAACAGAAATAACTGTCGCAAGAATGTGGTCATCTCGCT
>JAPLNJ010001012.1 GCA_026692885.1 Planctomycetota bacterium
TCCGGCGGCGGGCAGCCGACGAGTCGGGAGAACTCGGTGAGGCGCCGCGGTGTTAGGAGTTGGCGGGACTGCTCTCACCGACTTACGTCGGGAGCTTCTCCGACGGGACCAGCTAGCAGTGCGTTGCCAGCACTGACAGTAGTTCGCAACGTTATGATCAAGGCCTGCGGGAGCGGAATCGTAACCTCTCAATCCAGGAGCTCAGAACATGCATCGCTCTGTGAATCGCCGCCGTTTTCTGCAACAGGTCGTCGTCTCCGCGGGAGCGCTCGCCGCGCCCTCGATCATCACCGCCTCGGCTTTCGGTGGTGAGGCCGCAGTCGCTCCGAGCAACAAGATCACCCTCGGTTGTATCGGCGTGGGCGGCATGGGCACTGGCAACATGAAGGTCTTTCTCGGCCTACCCGCCTGCCGCGTGGTGGCGGTGTGCGACACCTACGAAAGCCGGCGGCAGAAGGCCAAAGAACTCGTGGATGCGCAGTACGGAGACCAAGGCTGCGCGACCTATGCCGACTATCGTGAACTGCTCGCCCGCAATGACCTGGACGCCGTGATGATCGCCCCGCAGGATCATTGGCACGCCTTAATCGCGACGGCCGCGGCGAAGGCGGGCAAGGACATGTACTGCGAGAAACCTTTGGGGATCTCGATCGAACAAGGGCGGGCCATTCGGGACGCCGTGCGTGGCGCTAAACGCGTCTTCCAGACGGGCACTTGGCAGCGGTCGCAAGGCAAGTTCCTGCAGGCCTGTCAGCTGGCTCGCAACGGTTACGTCGGCAAGCTGCACACGGTCCAGGTGGCTGCCGACGGTCCGCAGTACCGCCCCAGCTACCACGGCACGCTGGACCCGCAGCCCGTCCCGCCCGGCTTCGACTGGAATACATGGCGCGGGCCGGCTCCGAACCAACCTTACAATCCCGGCCGCGTCGCTTGGCCGGACTGGTACTTGATCGGGGACTATTGCGCCGGATTCATCACCAACTGGGGCTGCCCGCAGGTCGGCAGCGAGGCCTGCGAGGTGGCCTGCCAGGCCACCTACCGCAAGGAAGGTTTCACCGACAACGTCGACGCCTGGAATGCGACCTTCCACTACGCGTCCGGGCTGAAGCTGCTGTTCACAGACAGCCTGCAGCAGAAGTCGGGATGTCGGTTTATCGGCGACGAAGGCTGGGTCCACGTGGACCGTGCGGGGATCTGGGCCGAACCGGAGTCCCTGCTCAAGGTGAAGCTCAAACCCAACGATCTCCGCCTGACCGACGCCACGCATCATCAAGACAACTTCCTGGACTGTGTGCGCAGCCGCCTGGATCCGGTCTCCGACGTGGATGCCGCGCACCAGGCCTCTTCGCTGGGTTTGCTGGCCGACATCGCTGGACGTTTGGGTCAGAAGTTGAAATGGGACCCCCAAGCCGAGCGTTTCAGCGGCCACGCAGAAGCCAACCAGATGCTGAGACGTCCCCTGCACAACGGCTGGCAGCTCTAGCGACGCCAGCGAGTCTGGGTAGGGCGGGCCAAGGGAACGCCACATCTTGCTGGCCCGTCGCACGCCGTCCCCGCAATGCTTCACTGCGCGACGACGCAACCATGTTCAGCACAGCGACTGCGGCCCACCAGGAACACGGCTTGTTCCACCCTACACAGCTGTAAAATGGCGGAAGTGCATGGGAATCGAACCCACCAGCCGTCTGCTTGACAGACGGCCCAGCGGTTTTGAAGACCGTGCCGGGCACCAGCCCTGGACGCACTTCCGCAGCCTCACCGCTCAATATACCGGTCGCCGGATGCTGTGGCAACTCGTAAGGCTCAGTCGCCGCCGTGGCATTTCCAGAGTTCTTCCAGCGCGAATTCCAACAACGGCAGACGCCCTGGTTCCTCGCGAGCGTCGTGCAGCAGGCGGTCCACCACCCTCATCTGCCACTGCCACCCACGGGCTCGCTTTGCTCCCCCTCACCCGACCCCTAGCCAGGCATCCGCCCAATTCTGCGCGGGGCTCAATCAGGCGTACTGGTGACTTCGCTGGGCCAGCCCAGGGCGCGGTGCAGCGCGAATTGGGCGAGGTTGTAGTCCGTCACGACACGCAGGTATTCCCGGCGGGCCTGGGTCACGGCTTGAATCGATTGCAGCACCTCGATCGGCAGTCCCCGCGCATCCTGGATCCGTTCCCGGTTGTGCTGATAGGATTCCAGGGCCAGTCGGATACCCTCTTCGGCGATCTGCAGTTGCCGGTGCCGCGACTGAACCTGCGCGTGCGACTCGACGACTTCGCGGGCGATACGGTCCAGCACGCCCACTTGCCGCAACTCGGCCTGATGGACGCGGGAACAGGCCTGCCAGCGCGCTGCCTGTTCGCCAGCGCCCAGGTTTCGCAGTTCCCAAAACGCAGCAACGTCTGCATCCAACCGCGCGCCGGAGTTCTCGAACCGGCCGCCCAGTCCACCGGCAAACTCGCCGTAACTGACGCCCAACAGCACGCTGGGGATCAAGGGCGCATAACGTTCCCGCTGCAATCGCTGCACGGCCTCCGCCACCAGCGACCGGCTCTCGGCGGCTTCCGGACGTGACGCCAGCCCCTGCGCCACCTGGTCACGGACCTCCGCTTCAGGCGGGTGCAAATGCAGCGGAACCACCGCCGGTTCCTGGGGGCGGAAGCCGGTTGTCGGGTCGCTGCGCAGCAATTCGGCCAATCGCGCTGAGGCGACCGCTGATATACAGGAAGTGGTACTCGTAGTAGTTCGTCAGCAGCCCTTCCATCTGCGCCGGGTCCATGCCGCCGTACGGCTGGGAGACATAGATGACGGGCAGGTTCAGGGCGGGGAAGATGTCCACGGGCATCCGTTTGAGAGGCAGTTCAATGCCGAGCTTCTGCAAGGCGGCATCGAAGCCCTTCGGGCGGACCGCCACCGCGCAGGTCAAGACCAGGGCCAGCACGGCCACCAGCACGGTTATCGGCCGGCGCATGGCGAAGACGATCGGGTGAGTCTTTCTGCTGGGCATGCTTGCGCTGGCAGGATTCGGCGTTGATCGTAACACTGCGAAATGCCGTTACTGCTAGCTGGTCCCGTCCGAGAAGCTCCCGACGTAAGTCGGTGAGACTTGACGGGCACAGACGGAACACCCCACTCCCGCCCCCTTCACCGCCTGTTCCGACTGTCCAGCATCCGCGTTGCGTAGCGGGCGAAGTGGCCGTGTAGGTCGCGGGCGTACTGCTTGAGCACGGCCTCGGCCGCGCCGTTTCGGTCGCCGCAACGGTAGAGCACCGAGGCGATCGTCAGCTCCTTCATGGCCCGGTTCAGATTGGCATGATTCGCCGCACCCTCGGCGTCGGTGGTCAGGAGGCGATCGGCGGCACGGACTGACTCGCCGCCGCCCGCCGAGGGCCGCCTGACGATGGGCTGCACGGTGGCATGGCCGGTGAAGCCGGGCCGGCTGAGCAGCTGCGCCAGCGGCTCGGCCGCGGCCGGGCAGTTGTAGTCCCACAGCGCCAGGGCGAGGGCCTTGTAGTGAGACAGTTCGCTGTCGGGTTCCAGTTGGCCTAGTTTCCGCAGCAAGGACGCCACCGCCTCCGGTGCGTGGCTGAAGCCCAGCGCGATCACCAGCCGATCGAGATCGCTGAACAGGTTGCCCGTCTTGCGTTGCGACGTCAGAGCCATGCCCTGGTCCCAACCGTCGTGCGCATCCACCGCGACAGTCAGCGCCGGGACGCCCGTCGCGTCGCCGAGGATGCCCAGCACTCTCGCATAAAGGAGTTGCTCCGTGCCGGTGGGCACTTCGCAATACCGTTTCTGCAACCGAGGAATCGCCTTCGGCCCATGCGCCAGGACAACGGCCAACGCGCTGAGTCGCTCGCCGTCGTCCGCCGTGTTGAGCTTCTCGACGGCGAGGCAGACTTCCTCGATGCTCAGCGGGAACGAGTCCTTGTCCGTCGCGATCCGCTCGTCCAAGACGCCCTCGCGGATCAGCTGCTGCTGTACGGCCTTGAGATCGATGCGGCGCGTATGCCCGCCCCGCTTGACGGCTGCGGCGGCAGCCACGCCCGCGGCATAACCTTGATTCTGCAAATCGGGCTGCATCCGAATCAGTGTCATTGCGTCGCGCTGAGCACTCGCACCCAAACCGACCACGAGCAGGCCGTCCAGTCCTTTTGGCAACAGGCAGCGGTAGGGCAGATCGGCGTGGAAGCAGGGGCCTTTCGCATCGCTGACCAGCAACACTCGCGAGTCCGGAAACGCCGCCGCATCGAAATTGCTGTAGTGTTGGCTGATGGTATCGGGAAAGGTCCGACCGCTCAGGAGGTCCTCGACGGTCAGCGTGTAATCGCCCACGACTCGGCGCCGTTCGCGCGAGTCGACCAGTTGCCCCACGTCGAACGCCGGCGGCTTGCTCGAACCGGTCCGCTTCCAAACCATCAGGTGCCACACGTCTAGGACGTCCGTGTCGTCGACTATCGTGTAACACGTATTGACGTAGGACTTCTTCAGCGGGCGCTCGGGGAAACCCGCGATCTGGACGTTCAGGCTGCCGCGGTCCGAGACGCTGTATTCCGTCGTCGCTCCGGCCCAAGCGGCGACGTCACAGTTCCCCGTCGCGTCGATCACCGTCGTCGCGAGCACGGCACCGCGACCCTGAGGCGTCGCCACCACGACTCCGCAGACCTGTCCCGCGTCGCACAGTGCACCGCAGCCGAGCACCCCGAACCAGATCTCCGCGCCGCTGCGCGTCAGTTCCCGGCGGAGCCACTCGGCTTTTTCGGCCGCGTTCCAGCCGTTCGGACCCGACTTGACGTATTGATCGACGTACTGGGTAAAGCCTGTGCGCCGCCCGTACCAGTAGTTGGCAATCAGCCCGACCGTCCCCACTCCGCCCAGTTCGTGCAGGTACTCGATGACCAGCGTCTTAGCGCCGCTCTTGGCCGCCGCGATGCCGGCCGGCGCGCCGGATGTGCCGCCGCCGACCACCACGACGTCGTAGCGGCCCAGGACGGGCAGGGCTTGGCTGCCGGCGTGGATCGTGGCGTGCTCCGACCAGCGGCCGCGACCTGCAGCCTCGCCAACGGCGATCGTGATGCCGCCCTGGGCGTCGGTCTCCGGCACCGCCGCGCTGTCGGGCTGCGAGAGTTCACTAGCCTCGGCTGCAGCCGCTCGTCCGAGCCGCGTGCCCAAGTCCATCAACGCCAGCGGCCGCAGCAGCTTTTCCTGAGCCGCCTGGCTCAAGTCCGCAGAGGCGCTCAAGACATACAACCGCGCGATCCCCTGTGGCCGAAATGGGCCGAGGTCCACCTGGTCCGCGCCGGGCCACACGTCCAGGTGCTGCTGGCCCCTGACCGTGTCGCGCGGCACGTGGTACAGGACCTCGGCCGCCAACTCGACTCCCGCCCCATTGGTCAGATCGCGAGCTCGATTTTCGGCGGCGAAGAACGAGGTCGCACGGTTGTCCGGTAGGTCGATGGCGAGCGTGTACTCGTAGACCGGCAGGCAGTGGTCCGTTTTCTGAGCCACGAAGTCGATGGTCAGGGGCTGCTTCTCGACCGACAGCTTCTCGCCGGTTCGAGGTTCGCCGCCGATGACCACGCGTTTGAGTGTCTGTGGGCCCGGCACAAACGGGCGGAATGCCGCCGCAGCCAATCGAGCGACCGCCGCCTGGCTCGTGGCATCGACGATCACCTTCGCTCGGACCGCCTGCCGTCCGCTGCGGTTCGCCATGACGACGCCAGCCGGGTGCCCTTCACGGTCACGCAGCACATCGGTGACATAACAGCCGGTCAGGTACGAGACGCCGGCCTCCAGCAGGGCTCGGTCCGATTCCGCCTTGACCGTAAACGGCGTCGCGATGCGGGCCTTACCGAAGTAGGCTACGGCCAGCCGCGACTGCGGTCGCTCGTCCTGTTCCAACCACAGCCGCAGCGTCGCGCAAAGATCCGTGCCCAGGTACGGCCGAGGCGCCAGCAGAAAGACGCGTGCGCCTTGCTTGGCCGCTTCGCAGGCCGCCGCGACCGCTCCGCTGGACCCGCCCACGACCACCACGTCGACGTCGTAGATTACTGGGATTTCCTGCGGCGATTCCCGAATGTGTTCGGCGTTCAGGGGAAACGCGGCTACCAGACTCCAGATCGGCAAGCAGAACGCCCAGAATGCGATTCGAATTCTCATGGTGGTTCCCTCCAGCAGAGCCTGCGGTGTATGATGCCACAAGGGAGTTCCTTGATCTTCGCCGCCGTCTTGACGCAAGTCTACCCGGTGTGGGAAATTGCCACGAATCGGGAATCAATTATCTGGATACCGCGCCGATCCCTGGGCGTGAGTGTTCCTGGTGGTCTCGAATCCCGCCGACCCGTGCCCAAGGAGAGCCGTTTGAAACTGATCCACCGTCCCAGCGGCGATCCGGCCCGCACGCAGCAACTGGGGCCGTACATCCTGGAATCGCTGATCGACGCCGACGAGGAAGGCGCCGGCACGGTGTACCGCGTCCGCATCGCAGCCCACAAGCGGACTCGCGTGAGTTGCCATCGTGTGGCCGAGGAGTATTACTACGTGCTCTCCGGCCGCGGTGTGGCGTTCCTGGACGGACGTGAATACCCGCTGCAGCCCGGCGACTTCCTGCGGTTGCCGCCAGGGACGACGCACGGTTTTGTGACGGCCGACGAGCCGCTGGAGCTGCTCGACATCCACACGCCCGGCAGCCGGCCGGATCGCGATGTGTACTTCGTCGACGGAGCCGCTCCCGCAGGCTTCACCGAGCCGAAACAGTAAGACGTGTAGACTGGCCGCGGGTGGCGCCGGCTCGTATACCTGAACGGTTGGTAGTGCTGCGGAACGTGACGGGCAAATCACCGACGACGATGCCTGCTGGATTGATAACCTGGGCGTGCATCGGCTGCGCCCCTGAGCCGCGCGGCGCGGCAACTCGCCGGGCGTGTCGTCGCTTGAACTGTCCCTGCTGGCCGGACGGTCGCAATGACTTCGGCACTTGCCTCTTCACCCCTCACCCCAACCCTCTCCCCGGAGTACCGGGGCGAGGGAGCTGTCTTTCGGCCGTGCCATAATGCCGAAATCCGGCGAGCGATTTCGGCCCATGCTGTGACTCAACTCAAGTAACGCCGGAGCACCTGGCGCAGTCCGGACGAGGTGATCGGTTTGGACAGGTAGTCATCACAGCCGGCGGCCAGGCAGCGTTCCCGGTCGCCCGTCATGGCGTGAGCGGTCAGGGCGACAATCGGTCCTGCCCAACCCTGCGTGCGCAGCCAACGCGTGGCCGCCAAGCCATCCAGCTTCGGCAACTGGAGATCCATGAGGATCATGGCATAGGGTCGGCCTTCCGACCGGGACTGTTCCACCATTTGGCAAGCCAACTGCCCGTCACCCGCCACTTCGACCTCCAACTTCAGCTTGCGCAGCAGATGCCCAATCACCCGTTGCAGACTGGGTTCATCTTCCACGAGCAGAACTCGGCCCTGCAGCACGGGACTCGGCTCGTCAGCTGGCTCGGCTCGGGTGGTCGGCCCCGCGGCTTGGTCGGGAGACGCACCTTGGCCTAGTGTTTCCAGCCACGGTCCCCCGTCCACGGTCAGGGTAAACGTACTGCCCCGCCCCAACTCACTGGTGACTTCCAGGCGTCCATCGAGCGCCTCCGCCAGCCGCTGACAAATCGACAGTCCCAGACCCGTACCGCCGTACGGGCGGGTGTGACCTCCATCCACCTGCACAAAGGGCTGGAAGATCTCTTCCAGCATGGCGGACGGGATGCCGATGCCCGTATCCGAGACGGCGAACTGCACCTGCGCAGTCCCCTCCGTGGACTCACTGCAGCACACGGCCAGGCGAACTTCACCCCGTTCCGTGAATTTGACGGCATTGCCGACCAGATTGATCAGGATCTGACGCAACCGGGCCGGATCGGTATGAATCGTAGCCGGCAGCGGTAGACGGTGGACCACTTGCAGGCTCAGACCTTTCTTGACCGCCGTAATTTTCGCCACCGCCAGGACCTCATCCAGCATCTGCTGCAAGGGACAGTCGGTCTTCTCCAAAGGCAGCCGGTCGGCTTCGATGCGGGACAGATCCAGCACATCATTGATGATCCCCAGCAGGCCCTGTCCGCTGCGTTGGATCATTTGCAGGAACTCGCCCTGCTCGGTCGGCGACAGATCCCCGGCATGGAGCAGTTCGCTGCAGCCCAGGATTGCCGTCAGGGGCGTGCGGAGCTCATGGCTCATGTTCGCCAGGAATTCGCTCTTGGCGCGATTGGCCGTTTCCGCCTGAACCGCCAACTTTTCGGATCGGGCCAGCGCCTGTGCGAGTTCCGAGTTGGTCGCCCGCACGGCCTCCTCGATCCGTTTGCGATCCGTAATGTCACGGACCAGTACCAAGGCCCTGGGGCTGCCGCCCAGGTGGATCACGGAGACAGTAATTTCCACAGGAAACGTCGCTCCATCCCGGCGACGATGAACTGCTTCGAATACGACGGGCGGCTGACCGATCAAGGACTGGAACCTCGCCTGGAACTGCTCCCGGGTCACCGTCGGATCAATCTCCGGGACGCTCAGGTGCAACAGCTCCTCCTTCGAGTACCTCAACTGTCGGCAGGTCGCGAGATTGACATCCACATACCGCGCCTCCTCATCGAGCAACTCAAAGCCATCGCCCGCTTGCTCGACCAAAACGCGAAACCGCGCTTCGCTTTCGCTCAGATCGGCGGTACGCTTTTGCACCGCCGATTCGAGTCGCCGGTTGAAAATCAAGAGGACGACAGCGGCCAGGCCGAGCGTCAGCAGGCCGCCGCTGGCGCCGGTGGCCAGCCACTTGAGCCAGGTGTAGTTAGGGGGTGGGTCCGGATCGTAGAGGAAGCCGTCCAGGGAGTAATTCGCGGGCAGCATGCCCAGCTGCACATAGGTGTCCCCGATGTGTCGCCAGCGTCCGGGATTCATGTGCCCGAGCTCCACGAACTTATGCAGAAATAGGGGTTTCATCGCCTCCGCCTCGGCGACCAGCACAGCCACCGACTTGTCCGAAGCGTATTTCTCTTGGATCAGCCGGGCGATCTCCTCCGAATGGTCCAGGGCATACTCCCAGCCGCGCAGGCTGGCAGCGCGAAACGCACGCACGCGGCGGGGATGGGCTCGCAGTTCGCGCTCCGACGTAAACAGGCAGTCCCCATAGAAATCGATCCCGTAGTTGATCGGCTTCAGCACGCTGACGGACAGGCCGCGGGCTTGCAGTTCATAGGCGTAGGGCGCGAAATAGAGGCTCATGGCCTCCACTTTGCCCTGGGCCAAGTCGTCCAGGTTGAAGGAGTGTTCCACCTGCTGGATCTTGTCCAAAGCCACGCCTTCGTGGAGAATCATCGCGCGCACGTCCAGATTCCCCGTGGAACGTAACATCACGCGGCGGCCGACGAGGTCCTGCGGGGAGGCGATCCGGGTCTCGGCCAAGCTGATCAGCGCGACGGGCGAGTGCTGAAACATAGCGGCCAACACCACCACCGGTTCGCCCGCCTGACGCCGCAATAGCAGGTCGGGCATTTCGACTCCAAACTCGGCTGCCCCCGAGGCTACCTGTTTGGTAAAATCCACACCCGGCTGTCCCTCGATGATTTCCACCTCCAGCCCTGCCTCGCGATAGTAGCCTTTGTCGGCGGCGGCATAGAATCCGGCGAACTGGAACTTATGCACCCACTTGAGCTGGAGCCTGACGCGTTCGAGTGAGGCCGGGGACGTGGGCTGGGCCAGAGCCGGCGGAGACCACCCCGCCACCCAGCCCAGTGCGCATCCCCCCAGCCAGATCAGCAGTTGCCGGAGGCTGCGACTCCGCACCCGCCGCAGAATCATCATCGGGGTCATCTCCACGACGGTCCTCTTTCTGCCACCCGCTGCCCTAGTGTTCCTGCGCCCTCGGTTGCGCCGACCCGCCTCACGGCGTGAAGTCCTCGATCGGCATGTAGCGGGGATTGTAGCGGCTTCCTCCGAGTCCGTCACCACCTGGGCTGCCCTAAGTCTCGCGCCCCGTCTCTGCTGAACCGTTAAGTCTCATGCTTTGCGCGCAGGGCCCAGAATATCGTTCGGTGCTAGGTGAGCAGCGCGTGTTTTCGCGATCTGCCAACCGGAATCAATCGCGCTCCATGATAGCCCTCGCGATGGTCTCCCGATAGAATTTAGCTGGTCGAGGGCGACTACACGGGGTCTTGGCAGCACGTGCCCAAGGACCTGCGGGTTGTGTGTTCGTACTTCGAGAAGCTGGTTTCGAGGAGGTCGCCACCATGCACACTCGCGTTTTTACTTTCTTCTTGACCGTGCTCGCCGTTATCGGGATCGTCAGCGACGGTCGTAACGCGGCGGCTCAGGCTGCTGACGATTCTTCGATCCGGGTCGCCACGTTTGATGTGGACGCCACGCCGCCCCTGGGTTCAGAGATGGCCTACGATCCGGTCAAACGGCTGGACGAAATGACGCTCCGCTGCCGTGGCATCGTGGTGCTCGGCGCGGAACAGCCGATTGTCTTGTGTGCGGTGGACTGGATTGGTATCGCCAATGCGGGTCACGACGCGTTTCGTGACGCGTTGGCGGAAGCGGCAGGGACGATGCGTGACCGCGTGGCGCTGCACGCGGTACACCAGCACGATGCTCCGAGCTGTGACTTCACCGCGGAGCGGATCATGCGGGAGCTGGGTAGGGCCAATTGTGGCCGATTCGAGGGCACCTTTCAGCGCCAAGTCATGCAGCGTGCTGCCGACGCCATTCGCTCGGCGTTGTCGACGGCGCAAGCGGCGACGCACTACGGTTGGGGCGTGGCAGAAGTCAAAGAAGTGGCGTCAAACCGTCGCCTCAAGGGCCCCGACGGCCGCATCCACGCGACGCGTTACACCACCACCCAAGACCCCGCCTTGCGAGCTGAGCCGGAGGGGGTCATTGATCCCCAGGTGTCGCTGCTTTCCTTCTGGAATGGCGCTCGGCCGCTCGCCGTGCTCAGCTATTATGCCTGCCATCCGCAGAGCTACTACCGGACCGGCGTTCCCAGCCCTGACTTCCCCGGCATCGCGCGTTTCATCCGCGGCCAGGCCGTGCCCGAAGCCTTGCACGTACATTTCAACGGCGCGGGCGGAAACATCGGCGCGGGCAAATACAACGACGGCGCCAAAGAGAACCGCATGGCGCTTGCACTGCGTCTGGCAGAGGGAATGAAGCAAGCCTGGAACGCCACGGAAAGGCATCCGCTGACCGTCCAGGATATCGGTTGGCAGACCGTGCCCGTGCGTTTGCCCGTCGCGCCGCATTTGAAAGAGGTGGAACTCGTTCAGGCGTTGAAGACAGAACCTCCGCGCAGCACCATCGCCAAAGCCGATCAACTGGCGTGGCTCCGACGCTGCGCAGCGGGCCAGGCGATCGACATGGCTTGCTTGCGAGTGGGCCAGTCGTGCGTGTTGCACCTGCCGGGTGAACTGTTTGTGGAGTATCAGCTCGCGGCCAAGGCGATGCGTCCCGACCTGCACGTCGCGTTAGCGGCGTACGGCGATTACGCTCCCGGTTACATCGGCACGGCCGCGGCTTATCCCGAAGGAGGCTACGAAACCAGCCCGAACGCTAGTCTGGTGGCCCCGGAAGTCGAGCAGGTTCTGACCGTAGCCATCAAAAGACTGCTCGATGTGAAGCCCTGACAGTGCTTC
>JAPLNJ010001013.1 GCA_026692885.1 Planctomycetota bacterium
CAGCCCACCGTCGTCGCCATGGAGTTGGGGCTGTGCGAGCCTCGCAACAACGCCTTGGTCATCCGTTTCGAGCTTGTGGAGCCCAACCCACGTTCGCGTGGGGCCAAGACCTGGATGGGATTTGATTGCCTGTTGGTTCAGCAGGAACTGGTTCCAAGCAGATCGCCCCAGTAACTGCCAAGGGGGCGATCCCGACAGCCCGCAGCATGCGTTTGGGGGTTGGGATTGCCTCGTTCATCTCAGCATTATGCGAGTCCATTTGGCGAAAAGAATTACCATGTGCGAACTCCCGGACATCCTCACCCGCGTCCCTATGCTCCGTGCCATCCCTGTGTGGGGCTTGCTCTTCATGTCTCTCACGGCCAGCGCGGAGGTCGTCGATGTCCGTCCGGTGTTGATCGAGAAAGGCGACTCGCTGGGCATCGAGTATCGCAGCGGAGCGGAGTTGGTCGGACGCTCGACCGAGGCCGCACCGGCGGGCGTCGAGTTGCTGCTGCCGGATGCGCGGTCGGCGCCGGTTTCGTTTCAGACAAAAGCCGAACGCGAGGGCGTTATCGAGCTGGGACCGGCGAAGGTTGGGACCCTGACGCTGCGCTGGCGCATCACACAGAAAACGCCCTCACTCGTGGAACGCACCCTGGAAGTGACCGCGGAGGCGGCGCAGCGATTCGCAGTCACCTTCCCGCTGGATGTGGTCTTGGACGGTGAGTTCGCTTCGTTCACCGGCCCCGGTGAAGCCCGCACGCTGCATGACACGGTACGCGGATCGGCGAAGACCGAGACCTTCCCCGTGGCAATGGTCCGCACGTCAAAGAGTGTCTTCGGTGTTGTGGCTGACTCGACGGGCTTGTGGGAAAACCGCTGCCAGGTGTTGCTGGACCCTCCGGGCCATCGGCTGGCGGTGCTCACGGGCGACGGCCGCGCTCCCTATCCCCTGATCATCAAGCCCCCGGAAGACGCGCGGGACACGTACCAGTACCAGATGGATGGCTGGCAATCGCTGGCCGCCGGCGAGACACGGCGCTTTACTACATGGGTTTTTGCCAGTCCGGCCCGCACGCACTACGACGCCCAGGTAGCCGCCCATCTGGCGGTAGCCAACGGCAAAGGCTGGAACTCGTCCGTGCTGGAAGCCATCCTCCGCAACACGTCGCTGTTCCTGCTGCGGCGCAACCTGGCACTCGATGCCAACAACCAGCCGCGGGACGGACGCTACATCTTTATCTCCGGCCCTGGCTACGGCTGGAAACAATGGGTCAGCGATGGATTCTACACCGCCTTGGGTTTGGACGATCCGGAGAAGACCATTGAGTCCCAGCGGGCGGTCTTCTGGACCCGGATGGATTACGAGGATAATTCGCACTATTACCTGATCTGGGCCGTGCTGATGAAGCGGGCCGGAGGCACGGTGAACGAGCCGCTCGCCCGTCGGGCCTACGAGTTCCTACGCCGCCACGAGAAGGACGGTTTCTACATCCCGCCGTCGCTTCCCGGCTCGCCCAATCCCAGAGGCTGGAAGACGTATCACGACGTGCTGCTGTATGACGATGACGACTGCCCGACGAGCAACCAGGGCTTTCATTGCGGTGCGTTGCTCGCGGCACGGGAGCTGGGATTCGAGGTCACCGAACAAGACATCGAACGTGCGATTGACGGCTATCGCTCGCTGTTCAACGTCGAACGTGGCTTCCTGCCCACCAGCCGCAAGCAGCGGGACACGCTGGGACAGGACACGCTGTACGGCGCAACGCTGACCTACGCGGTGTTTGGCCGCAAGCTGCTCACCGACGAGCAGGTGTTGACGCACGTTCGCACGTCCGAGCGGGTGAAGACGCCTTTCGGGTTGTGAGTGATCTCCCAAGCGGACGGCTCGTTGCTGCCAGGCCACAGCGGCGTGTATTGCTTCGGCGGCTCCTGGTTCCTGAACGACGCCGCGAACTACTTGCTGGCAGGCGTCCATGGTCTGCCGACCGCCGAAGTGGACGCGCTGCTCGCCGAGCGGATCGCACGGGAAATCATCCATGTGCCGGCCTTCAACGAGTCCATCAGCACGGTGACCGGCCAGCCCCATGGACACATCCTGTACTCGTGGAATTCCGGCTACTGGTGGCTGCGCAAAGAAATCCGCCGCCGCCTCGGCCAGACCGGTCCCGACGCGGTGGGCGTGGCGATTGATGCCCGTTTGGGCGTCGTCCGCGAAAACGGTGTCCTGCGGCAGGAACCAGGCAGGGTTACGCAGCCTGCGATGCCCGGCTCCGGCCAATCACCTGAGAAGAAATGACCTCCTTGACTCGTGGCCAGTGAACTGGCTCTGGAGGCGACCGAGGTCACGGCGTGCCCGAGGCAGCAGAAGGAGATCGCATGAACCACCATCCACGGCTTTGCACATTGGCGTATCTTGTAGTGTCGTGTCTGGCACTCGGACCAACAAACTGCGGGAACGACGTCTTTGGAAAAGATTCCGCCACAAGGCTTGCCGCCGTTGCGATACGGCCCGTTCATCCGGTGCTGATCCGCAACGAGCACGGTCCGCTATTACGCATCGTTGTGGAGGTGGAGAACCGAAACGATGTGGGTGTCACGGGCCTATCCTTCTCGCTCGACGGCACCGATGACCTCGACGATCTCGATTCGCTGGCCTTGTTCACCACCGGCGACAAAGAGGCGTTCTCGCCCGCAACGACGATCGGCGAGCGAGTGAAGCCGGAGGCGACGATTGCGTTTCGCTGCGAGCAGCATCTTCGCGCCGGCAAACACGTGTTTTGGCTATCGTGCCGGTTGAAGGACACGGCCGACTTGTCGCACCGCATCGCCGCCGCGTGTACCGCGATCGGGACAACGGCTGGCCGGCTCACTCCAGACGATGCATCGCCCGGCATCCGGCAGCGGATCGGCATCGCACTCCGCAAGCATCGAGACGACGGAGTGCACACCTATCGCATCCCCGCACTCGCCGCGACACCCAAGGGCACGTTGCTGTGCGTGTACGACATGCGGCGGCGGATGGGTCGAGACCTGCAGGAGGACATCGACACGGGCCTCAGCCGCAGCACAGATGGAGGACGAACCTGGGAACCTGTCCGTGTCATCATGGACATGGGGCAGTACGGCGGGCTGCCACAGGAGCAGAACGGCTGCAGCGATCCGGGCCTCATCGTCGATCAGCAGACGGGCGAAGTTTTCTGCTTCGCTGTCTGGATGCACGGCAAGCCCGGCAAGCACCAATGGACCGGCGATGGTTCGGAACCTGGCTACGAAATCGGCAAGAGCGCTCAGTTCTTGATGGTTCGCTCTCAAGACGACGGCCGCACGTGGAGCCAACCGGAGAACCTGACCCGCCAGCTGAAGCAGGAAGCCTGGTGGCTGCTCGCCCCGTCCCCGCAGCAAGGCATCAATCTGCCGGATGGCATACTCGTGATGCCGGTGGAAGGACGCGACGAGACGGGCGCAACGTTCGCGACGGTGATGATCAGCCGCAACCACGGCGCGACCTGGACGGTCGGCAAGCCGGCCTTCAGCGGCGGCAATGAATGCCAAGCGGCTGAACTCGGTGACGGCTCGATCATGCTCAACATGCGCAATGACCACGAACGTTTTCGCGCGGTCTTCGTGACGAAGGACTTGGGGCAGACGTGGCAGCCCCACGAAACCAATCGCAACACCTTGATCGAACCGAACTGCAACGGCAGCCTGCTGCGCATGGATTACGATCAGGCCGGCGAAAAGAAGCATGTGCTGCTGTTCGCCAATCCGCATTCGCAGAAGGCCCGCACGCATCACACCATCCAGGTCAGCTTCGACGACGGCCGCACATGGCCGAAGGAGCATCACCTGCTGCTGGACGAAGGCCGCGGCGCGGGTTACCCCAGCTTGACCCGCGTTGATGACCGGCATGTGGGGATCGTCTACGAGGGGAGTCAGGCGCACCTCGTGTTTGAAAAACTCTCGTTGGCGGAACTGCTGGGTCGCTGAGATCCAGCCCCGACACAAACCGCCTGCGACGCCATCGCGGAAGATGACCATGAAAGCCATCCTGCTACTTGTCCTGTTGCCGCCGACTCTGGGCATGGCCTGCACCGCGCAACCGGAACTGGTAGACCGAATGATCGGCTACACCGAGTTCCAGACGAATCTGCCCGGCGGGCGGCATGCGAACGTGCGCACGATGCGGTCGGTGGTTGTGAAGGCGGATGGATCGGGACGACGTCTGGTGGCCACGGAACTCGCCGATGAGCTGGACACGTGGACGCAGTTCGCGGGCTGGTCACCGGATGGGCAGACGGCAGTTGTCGCCCGCGGGTGGCAGAGTCCCGAAAATGCTCGGTGGGAAGAGGAACACCAAACGTTTCGCTTCACGCAGGAGGGTTGGCGGCTGGATTCGTACCTCGTGGAGCTTGCCACCGTCAAGGCGACCAACGTCACAGCGGTCGAACGAGTCAGCTTCTACAATGGCGGGCTGTTCTTCTGGCCGAACGACCCGACGAAACTTGGCTTCACAGCCCTGATCGACGGCAACTCGCACCCGTTTCGCATGGATCGCGACGGCCGGAACAAAGTCGATTTGACGAAGGACTCGCAGGAGTTTACCTACGGCTTCAGCAGTTCGCGCGACGGCCGGCGGATTGCCTATCACAAGAGCTATCAGGTGTATCTGGCGGATGCCGACGGCTCGAACACACGGCACGTGCAGACCGGCCAGCCGTTCAACTTTGCGCCGGCTTGGTCGCCTGACGGGCAATGGGTGCTGTTCGTCAGCGGCGAGCACTACAACTGCCACCCGCACGTCGTCCGTGCTGACGGCACGGGACTGCACAAACTGGCCGACCGTGGCGGCTATCGGGGCGTGATCGAATTCCTCGATGTCCCCGACTTCCACGGCGGCAGCAGCGACGTACCAGTTTGGGCGGCGGATGGGCAGTCTGTCTTCTACGCCGCCCAAGTCGGCTCGAACGTCGAGTTGTTTCAGATCTCGCTCGACGGCAGGATCGTCCAACTCACGAAGACCCCGGCAGGGACACTTCATTACCACCCGCAGCCTTCGCCGGACGGCCAATGGCTGTTGTACGGCTCGAAACGCGACGG
>JAPLNJ010001014.1 GCA_026692885.1 Planctomycetota bacterium
GCCGGAGTTGCTGGAGCCGGAGTTGCTGGAGCCGGAGTTGCTGGAGCCGGAGAAACCCGTGCCGCCGGACCAGAGTCCGAACCTTCGGCCTCGCCCGTCTGAAGTTGCGCGAATCGGAACAACATTCCATCCGGGACAGGACTTTCTGCTCGCCGATCGGTCGGAGACGGAGCGGGCAGTATCGGCTTTTCCTGACTGGGCGCGGTGGCTCCATCGGACTTGATTTCCGGCGGCAGTATCAGCTTGTTCGGCGCTAGGGACGGCCAAGTACGGCGGATACGCTCCAGGAGTTGCTGGGTTGTCTCACCCGGTTCCAAGTCGAGTACCCGCACCCGTTCCGGATTCCCGCCCGGCCCCGAAATTTCGCCCAGTTTGACCAGCAGGTTTCGGATCTCGGCCATCTCAATTCCATTGACCCAGAGCAACAGTCGATTGTTTTCGACATCCGCCTCCACCCGCATCTTGTCCTGGTTGGTGTCCTCGGACGAACGACGATCGGATCCCCCTCCTCCCCAAGGATTCCACCCATAGCCTGACGATCGCGATCGATCGTCCTTCGGCTCTTCCTGCCCCATCATGAACGTGATCGAGCCGGCCACGTAGTCGGCGGCCAGACGATGCAGCTTGAGAACTTCGAAGTTGCGGCTGCTGCCGTCCAGCTTCTTCACCAGCGTCCGAATCGTCAGATGGTCGACCATCGAGGCGTAAGCGATGATCGATTTGTGTTTCTTATCCACCTGCAATTGCGTGGTAGGTTCCATATCGCCCGCATCCTGGAGGGTCTTGACGAGCGTTTCGGGGTCGAGTGTCTCCAGCCGGTAGACCTGCATGCGATTGACGTTGGTCAAAATTCCTTCCCGATCCTGACCGACGGGCACGTCGATCGTCTCGACCGCCTTAGCGATGATCGCCATCTTGTCCGGCGTGGCCTGCGCCAGGATGCTGTTACGGCGCGTATTGACCACCATGTGCACCTCAACTTTTTGCCGGCTGTCGGCGCCGCCAGGGCCACCCGGGCCACCCGGTCCGCCGGGGCCACCGCCGCCTTCGCGCATCTGCCGAAACGCCATCATCCGCTGCATCATCTGCATCTGGTCCTGGTTGCCTTGTCCCTGCGTCCCAGATTTACTGGATTCGATGCCCAGCAAGCCCAGCAGTTGCTCATGCACCTCGTCGGCGCGGGAATGCCGGAGCACGAATTCGCGCATCAGACGATCTTCGCCTTTGCCTGACTGCTCATGCTGCAACAGAGCATGGAGCCCCCGGAGGTTGATCACGGCGTCCATCGCCTCGATCCGATTGGTGGTCTTCAACGCGGTGAGCTGGCCGTTGGAACTGATCAGCGGCTTCAATTCCGTGACGGCGTGCTCCGCGACCAGCGATTTGAGTGGGAACGAGACCTTGACGAACTCGTAGGGCAGGCGGCTGGCCAGCTCCTCCGGTTCGATGCGGGGCACGAGTGCGACATTGATCTTATCGGTCTTCATCACGGACAGCACATCGTCTTGGAGCAGCAGCGTGAAACCGCGGGACAGCAAATGCCGGTTGATCAAGTCCCGCGATTCCTCGACGGTATAGCCCCGCTGGGTCGTGAGGTTCAGGTAGTCGCCGGGCAGTTCCTGCCAGTCGAGGCTCAGGCCGGAAACATCGGCCAACCACTGCAGGACTTCCGGCCAGGGCTGACCGCGGAAGTCGAAACGGATCTTGCCGTCCGGCCCCGGCCGTAGCTTCAACTCTTCAGGGCGGGGAACATCGCCCGGTTTGGCCGACCGTTTGGTGACGGACGAATCATCGGGTTTGACGTCGGTCTTCTTCTCGCCTTCCTTGGTGTCTGGTTTGGACTCGGTTTTCATCTCCGGCGGCTTTTCGCCGGACGAGCCGGGGACACTCGGCGCTCCAGGCTGGACCACGGGTGGTGCTGGTGAATCGCCTGCATGGGAATCGCCTCCACGGGATCCACCGTACGTGCGCGAACTCCGAAAGGGCCGCTGAGCTGCCGCTGGGTGCGCCAGGCTCAGGAGGAAAAGCGATGCCAGAATGAAAATACTTGCGTATCGCATGGTCGGAACCACCGTAAGGCTGGGAAACCGAGAGAACGAAGTCGATTGATTCTGTGGAAACAACATCACGTCAAATTCAACCCCGTGACTAATCAATTGTTCCGGTCGATTGACCTCCTGCGTCGGCAAACCAAGGATTCGGTGCCAATTCCTGCCCGGCGCTGGCATCCTTCCCGTTTATGCGCCCTTTGCCGCTGTTTCCCGCCGGTCGTGGGAAGACGTTCGGATCTGCTCTACAGACCAGTTTACAGGCCACTTGCATAACGATATGTTTTGCTATTTGGTGCATTGTTGTTTTTCCTTTACCAATTCGAGGTTTGTGACGATGTCCAGTGGTGGCGTGCTTTGCAGGTCAGTGGTTCTTACTGTGGCTGTGATTCTCTCGCTCATCAGTTCTGGTTGCGGATCCAAGAGCGGTGCGAGCACTTTGCCGGTCTCGGGTATCGTCAAGCTGGATGGAGTTCCCCTGGATCAAGGCGTGATTCAATTCGAGCCGCAGCCGCCCGGTACGACCGTGAATGCGGCCACGCCCATCAAGGATGGGAAGTACCAATTTGCGGCGGGGGCGGGCGGCTTGCTGCCCGGTATCTATCGGGTCTTGATTTCCTCCGTGCCACCAGCGTCAGCTACGGCCAGCGACCCGATCAAGGCGATGGAGCAGGCGTCTCAAGCCCCGCCGCCCGATCGCATTCCGAAGGAATTCAACGTCGAGTCGAAACTGCAGGCGGAGGTGAAGTCAGCTAGTCCGAACAACTTCGATTTCGACCTCACATCCAAAAATTAGCGTCCTTGTTCATTCCCAGGAGTCTTCTGTATGCGATTGTCACGTACCGGATTCACGCTTGTCGAATTGCTCGTCGTCATCGCCATCATCGGCATCTTGGTGGCGCTGTTGCTGCCCGCCATTCAGGCGGCGCGCGAGGCCGCTCGCCGCAGCCAGTGTGGGAATAATTTGAAACAGCTGGCGATCGCGACGCAAAACTATCACGACACCTTCAAGTGCCTGCCCTGCGGTGCCATGTCTGCTTATAATGGCGGGACGGACATGGGCGGCTTGGTGTGGCTCCGCGCGACGCTGCCTTTCATCGAGCAGCGGACGCTCTACGAAAACTGGGATTACACGCAGAATTACTGCACCAACGTCGCCCCGGCCTACGGCAACAACAATATCATCCAGACCCTGATTCCGACGCAGCTGTGTCCCAGCGATTCCCCCTCGAAAACGTGGAACAACACGCCGAACTACAACTATGCCGTAAATCTGGGGACGACGGACGTCAATCGCACGAACCCTTTGAACGGGGTTACCTGGTCCTCTGCGCCGTTTGAATACAACACCGGCAGGTTTTACCGGCTCGCGGACATCACGGACGGGACGGCCACCACCTTGATGCTCAGCGAGGTGCGGCAAGGCCAGATCGGTCAGGATTTGCGGGGACTGACTTGGTATGGGCCGCACGTGGGCTTCACGGCTTACTACACGCCCAACACGCTCTCCCCCGATCAGTTGAACGCCGGGTTTTGCCAGAACGCGCAGAATCAGCCGCTCGGGTTGCCGTGCGTCGGAGGAACTCCCTTGTTCGCTGCCCGCAGCCGACACCCGGGTGGTGTGCTCGTCGCCCTGTGTGACTGTGCGACCCGTTTTGTATCGAACGACATTGCTGTCGCCACCTGGCGAAATCTGGCCTCTTCGCAAGATGGGATTCCCGTGGGCGCCTATTAGTTTGACTGTCGGAGTTCGCGTGTAGTGACCCGCTTCAGCGGGTCGGGACGGCTGCAAACGGGTTACCTTCCCGCACCCCAACCGCATGCATGCGGTCCGTACGAGCCGGGCGGACACCGCTGAAGGCCACGGGTTGGCATGTCTGGATACGTGTGGCGTTGTCGAAGATGGTGGGCGGTCGCGGTAATTGCCGGTCTGATCGGGGCGGGTTGTCTGTATGGCCTGACCCGCCTCGGAACACATGGCCGTGGGAAGCCCGCTCGGACCGGTGACGAGCCTGAGCCCGCGACTGCCCAGGCAGCTTACGCGGCTGCCGAACGCGAACTGGCCGCCGGACGGGTCGCCGCGGCGGAGCAGCATCTCCGGCAGGCCTTGCAACTGGACCTCAGCTGTGAGAACGCCGAGTATCGTCTGGCCTATCTCTTGGGTTGCGAAGGCCGTTGCTGGGAAGCCGAATCGTTCCTGCTGGCCGGCGTCCGTCAGGGGCGGTTCACGTTGCATCATCTGGTGTTGCTCGGGGCCCTCGAACCTGTGATTCGAGACCCGGCGTTGGTGCAGCTTAGCCAAGCGGGGGAGTCGGGAGATCTCTTACCGTTGCTCGGCGTCGCGCGGACCGCCATCAAGGAAAATCAAACGGATCGGGCGTGGTCTTTGCTGCGTCGGATCCTGGCCGCCCGGCCGGAGTGCCTGGAGGCCCAGGCCCGGTGGGGAAGCCTGCTGCTGGACGGCGAGCCGGACGATTTTCTCGATTGGCACAACCAGCTTCCCACCAGCGCCGACGAGCACCCGGAGATCTGGGTGGTGCGAGGCGCGTGGGCTCGGGATCACAATGAGCCGCGGGTGGCCGTCCGCTGCTTGCTACAGGCGGTGCGATTGGCCGCCAATCACTACGTCGCCCATTTGGAGTTGGGACGACTGTTCAGTTCGCTGGGAAACGCGGAGCAAGGACGCCTGTTCTCCGAGCGTGCCGAACAACTGCGGCAACTGGGGTTCTTGGTCGACGAGATCTACCGGGATCCACAGAATCCGGCGTTGCTGCAACGCGCGGCGGAACTGACCGAGACGCTGGGACGACTTTGGGAAGCCCGGGCGTGGGCGGAACTGGCCCTGCAGCTGCAACCTTATCTGGATTGGGCACAAGCCACCGTGCGTCGCTTGCGGACGCAACTCGCCGGCGCTGGGCCGGGGAGCCTGCCGACTTCGAGTCTCGCGTCTCAGATCGAGCTGACCCTATTTCCACTGCCAGCCTGGAACAAACTACGTCGCCAAAGAATGCCTGTCGCAGCCACACCGAGCCTGACCCGACCATGCCAAGTGGCCTTCGAGGACATGGCTAAGGCGGTCGGCATCGACTTTACCTATCGCAGCGGCATCGATCCGCAGACCAAGGAGATGTGCCTGCTGGCCACGACCGGCGGTGGCGTGGCGGTCCTGGATTACGACGGGGACGGCTGGCCGGACTTGTACTTCACCCAAGGCGGATCTTGGCCTTGGATTTCCGGCCAGACACCGAATCCGTACCGCGACCGGCTGTACCGTAATCTGAGCGCTGGTCAGTTTGAAGACGTGACCCAATCGAGCGGCCTGGGAGACGATCGCTACAGCCAAGGAGTCTCGGTCGGCGATTTCAACAACGACGGCTTCCCCGACTTGTACGTCGCCAATTTCGGCGCGAATCGTCTCTATCGCAACAATGGCGATGGCACTTTCACCGACGTCACGACGGAAAGTGGCTTGCACGGAGAGCGCTGGACCACCAGTTGCCTGATCGCGGATCTCAACGGAGATGGGAACCCCGATCTGTACGATGTAAACTACCTGAGCAGTGAGGATGCTGCTCGCTCGATATGCCGCAAGGGGGAAGAACTCCGCTGGTGCAGTCCCAGCTCGTTTGCCGCGGAACCGGACCAATTGTACCTGAACCTCGGCGACGGACGGTTTGAGGATATCAGCGAGTCGGCCGGCATCCTGGCTCCGAGCGGCAAGGGCCTGGGGATTGTCGCGGCCGACTTCGCCGGTGTGGGTAAGTTGAATCTCTTCGTGGCCAATGACGCCGAACCGAATTTCTATTTCGTGAATCAGACGGAACACCCCGGGGGCAGGCCCCAGTTCGAGGAGCGGGCGCTGCTGTCCGGATTGGCGTGCAATGAAGACGGCTTGCCTCAAGCGTGCATGGGCGTGGCCGCGGATGATGCCGACGGCGACGGCCTGCTGGATCTATTTGTCACCACCTTCTACCAACAGGCGAAGATTCTGTTCACGCAACGGCCAGGAAACCTGTTCATCGACAATACGCGTCAGGCCGGCCTACGCGATGTGGGGTTCTATCGTCTGGGCTTCGGAACCCAGTTCCTGGATGGCGAACTCGATGGTTGGCCCGACCTGGTAATCGCCAATGGCCACGTCCTGGATCTTTCCGCGCAAGGCGTGCCCCATAAAATGCGTCCCCAGTATCTGCGAAATCTGGGCCACGGCCGATTTGCCGAGATACCCGCCAGTTCGCTCGGCCCGTTCTTCGAAGGCGAGTACCTGGGACGCGGCTTGGCCCGCCTCGATTGGAACCAAGACGGGCGGGAGGATTTCGTGGTCTCGCACACGGATGCACCGGCCGCTTTGGTCACAAACCGGACCAAGCAGGCCGGTCATTTCCTCGCCGTCAAGTTATGTGGAGTCGTCAGCTCGCGGGATGCGATCGGCACTACGGTGCGTCTGACGGCCGCGGGGCGAACGCTGGTGCGTCAGTTGACGGCAGGTGACGGATTCCAGGCCAGCAACGAGCGCCAATTGATTTTCGGCCTGGGCCCCCAGAATCAGATTGGTGAGTTGCGGGTGGTTTGGCCGTCAGGGCTGCAGCAGATCTTTCGGGATGTGCCTGTCGATCGTCACCTCTTGCTGATCGAGGGCCGCGCCGAGGCGGCCGTACAGGAGCCACGGTAGAATGGGCCAGAGCGGACCCGCGCAAAACAGTGTCGCGAGGCAGGCCAGAGTTTGTTCCACTTCTGTTCCGCCACGCAGACATGGGTCAGTCCTTCAAATTTCAGTTTTTGCGGCCTCTGGGCAACGAGGGTGGAGAGTCTCGCCGCCGCAAAAACTGAAATTTGACCGACTGACCCTGGCCTTGATCGTAACGTTGCGCACCGTAAGCGCGAAGCGTCAGCGAGGAAGAGCGGCGTTTCCTCGCTGACGTTTCGCGCTTATGATGATTCGCTGCTAGTGTTTATCGCAATGTTCTGAGCAAGGCATCCTTGCTGCCAGCCCGCTGCCGAAAAACTTCTAGTTCGACGGTCTTAGTTTCGAAAACGACCCCGTCCAACACGTCTGGACGGTGAGAGAAGTCTTGTAAGCGAGATCGCGACCGACGTTCACCGCCTTCCTCCCTTCCCCAGCCTGCCGCCTCCGGCGGCAGGCTGGGGAAGGGAGGGGTATTGCTGCGTTCGCGATCTCGCTCACAAGGCCTTGATCATAAGGTGGCGCAAAACGCTAGCAGGGTGGCTGGTGGCTGAGCCTAGGCGAAGCCCCAGCAACAGTGGACTGGGGCTTCGCTTAGGCTCAGCCGCCAGCCACCCGGCTCGTTGCCAGCACCAACAGCCATGCGCAACCTTACGATCAAGGCCCGCTCACAAGACTCCTTCACCGGCCGCGCAAGGCGGCAGGGGTCGAAGTGAGACAGTCGAACTAGAAGTCCTGCAATAAATGCTTTGCGTCTACGTTTAAGGATGTACATGAACGCTTTGCCTCCTTCGAACCCCGATCACCAGCGGTTTTCACGGTGGCTCGACACCTACGGTCGTGCTGTGCGCGGGTATCTGCTGGCGATGGTACGGCGTGAGGACATGGCGGACGACTTGCTCCAGGACGTGTTCCGCAAAGCCTGGGAAGCTCGCGGCCGGTATCGCGAATCGGGCGCGGCCCGCGCCTACCTGATCCGCATCGCCGACCGGTTGGTGTGCGACCGAGCCCGCCAAGGTCACCGCGAGATCAACGTGGAACCGGAGGCTTGGGAGCAGTTGGAACCTGCGAACTCGGACGCGGATCCGTCCTGCGTGGTGTCACAAGGCGAGTCCCGCCAGCAGCTTACGGAAGCCCTGCAGCGGATCTCACCGGACCAGCGAAGGATTTTGTTGTTGCGATACTATGGTGATCTGGACTTCGCAGAGATTGCGGCGATCGTGGGTTGTCCGTTGAACACAGCGTTGAGTCACGCCCGCCGCGGCTTGCTGGCCCTGAAGAACATTCTGGTCGAGGTGGTCTGATGAACGAACAAACCGAACTTTGGCAACGTCAATTGGAGCAAGCCACGCGTCGTCACCCGACGGCGGATGAGACGCTGGACGCGGAGACCGCAGACCTGCGTGAAGGCTGGTTGGCGCTGGGCAGCTTGCTGGAGGCTGCCGACGAGGACTTCGCCGAGCAGACGCTGCCGGTCCAGATCCAATCGGCGCGTCACCAGCAGCGTCGGCGTTGGCTCGGGATCGTGGCGTTGGCGGCCTCGCTGCTGCTGGCCGTCTCTGCCGCCTGGATTGGTTTGCGTTCAAGGCAGCAACCCAGTCTGCCGTCCACGCCGGAGGTTGCCGGCTCCCCCTCGCAGTCAGCGCGGCCCAGGTCTCCCACCCCGCTGTCCCAGAACGCCTCGCCCGACGGCGAGATCTGTTGGGACGACGCCTGGGACGAGAAACTGGCGCAGCTTGACCAATCGTTCGTGAGCCTGTGCCGTTGGTCGGATCTGGGCGACACGTCGCTCCAGATCGTGGACCAGCAGCTCCAGCAGATCAGCCAGGAGATGAATACCGAGTTGTAGTAGCCCGGTCTGCGCTCGCAGCCAAGTAGGTCGGGCTTTCCAGCCTGACTCCGACGACCGTCAGCCTGGAAAGGCTGACCTACAGAATACAAACCATGTGCGAGTATTCTATTGCCCAGCAATTCAACAAGGAGAATGAGCATGAGAACCCCTGCGAAATGGGTGGCAATCTTCGCCGCCCTGTGTCTCTCGACTTGGCTGTCAGCAGCCATCTCAGCGGCCCAGGAGAAGCAGCCGCCCGGTGACCATCCCCGAGTGGAGCCGAAGGGCGAGTCTGATTTCGAACCAGGCCCGCCCCAGGAACCGCGAAAGCCTGGCGGTGTTAAGCTGCGGTCGAAAATGGTTCGCGACGGCGATCGGCCCGGCAATCAGGGACCGGGGCGTCCGGATGCGTTCGACGAGAACCAGCCACCACCCGGGCGACCGGGTGACCGACCTACGGGCTTCATGGGCCCCATGGGCAAGTCGCCGTTTGAAGGCCGCCAACCGCCCGGCGATGGATCGGGGCGAGGACCGGGACAGGGGCGAGGGCCGGGAGCGGGGTCAGGGCCGGGATTCGGGATGGGAATGATGCCGGGAATGATGCCTGGAATGCAGCCTGGAATGCAGCCTGGAATGCCGTTCCCGCAACCGCTGGACCCCGAAACGGAAGAGGTGAATCGCAACGACGCGGAATTGGAGCGGAAGTGCGCCGAGCTGGCTTCGGGTCTGCGGCGCGCGGCGAAGGAGGAGCGCGAAGACCTGAAGAAACAACTGACGGAAGCCGTGAACAAGCACTTCGACGTGCGTCAGAAACGGCGCGAGCTGCAATTGACGCGATTGGAAGAAGAACTGAAGCGGCTCCGCGAGACAAATCAAAAGAGAATCGAAGCGCGCGAACAGCTTGTCAACCGACGTCTGGCGGAGTTGATGGGTCAACACGACGACCTCGGCTTCTAACGACTCGGCGGAAAAATAACTCCCTCGCCCCGGTACTCCGCAGATCGTCCCACTTTGATTCTGCTTGTTTTGCAGGACTTACGTCGTTTTGCGATAGGTTGTTTGTGCCCTTGCGCCGCAATCCGCTATCGGCCAGTCCCTTCAACCCATGCTTTGCCAAGAACATTCAGAAACGC
>JAPLNJ010001015.1 GCA_026692885.1 Planctomycetota bacterium
TCCTGCGACAGCCAGCGGCAGAAGGCCATCGCCTCGTTCCAGGACACACGCACCACCGGTTGCTCCGGTCGATTGGCCGGGTAACCGTGAACGCCGAATTGATAGGTGTTCTTGTCCTCAACGCGGCTGTCGTGACCCGGCTCAAAGCGGGCATACACGCGATTGGTGATCTCGCAACGGGCGATCCAGAACGGTCGCTCGATGCGAACCGGATGCGTCGGCCGCTCGTGGTCCTCGCCGCTGGCACTTCCCATGACGAATTCGCCGGCGGGAATCAGCACCAACTCCAGCGTCACTCCCTGCCCCAAGTCCAGCGTGCGTTGGGTCGACGGACCGGCCCGCGACTGACGGCGCTGGGCCTCGGCCGCGTCGCAGGGCCAGTTCGGGCACGTCACGACAGGGTCGGAAGTCCGATTCGTCGCTCGCTCGGACGGTATCGCAGGGACGGTGTTCGTCAGAGACTCGCGCCCCTTCAGCTGGCTGTCGATCGGCGGCACGGCCTCGGGATCGTCGTCCACGTTGGCGTAGCGTTTCAGCAGTTCACGCCGGCGCTGGACCTGCACACCCGGTTTGGCCAATTCCTCGCCCCAAGTCCCGTGATACGGGCAGTTCAGATCGATCCAGGTCACCAGCCGGTCCCAGCCCTCGGCGTCCAGTTCCACGCCGTGATGTCCCTGCTTGAGCAACTGGACCAACTGCGTCGTGTCGGCATGGAACTCCAGCGGTTCTAGCACGTGATAGTCGCTCTCGATACCGGGCCGGCGCACGAAGCGATGCAATTCCGCATACCCTACCGAGAACTTGCCGCCGTGCCCGCCACCGTTGCCCGGCGTGACCGACTTCCAGTCGGTAATCTGTTCCGTGCCGCGCAGGTCGATCAACGGCGGGCCGTCGGATTGCGGCTGGCCGTTGTGGCAGCTGATGCAGTGCTTGTCGATCACCGGCTGCACCTCGCGAGGATAGCTGAACCCTCGCGTCGGCCCGTACCAGGGGGCAATCTCCGCCGGCTTCCGGTCCAGCGTCAGGCTCGACTTCATCGGCGGTGCGGTGTTCTGCCGCTCGTGGCAGCCCGTACACTGCACGACTTCACCCGGCATGGCGGTCATCCAACTGCGCATCAGCTGCAGGGCTTTCCCTTCCGCATCCAGCGGTTGCATAGAAATCGGCGTATTGGCCGGAATGTGGAATTTGGCCGAGCCGTCGGCCTGGACAGGCACGGTCCCGAGCACACGCTTGATGTCCCACGGCCCGTCCATACCGATCACGCCCAGCAGGCCACCCATGCCTTGGTAGGCAAAGTGGTAGGTGAACAGCCGCAGTTGCTTCACGGTCCCGCGCGGCACGCCTTTCAGGCCCTCGCCCACGTAGATGTCGGGGATCACCACCGTCGCGTCGGTCCGCTGGAGATCCACCTTGTCGGGAACGATCGGCGGCGCGGGCGTGGGCCGGAACGGAATCGGCTCCAGTAAAGCGTACTCCGGCAGTTGCTTGATCGGCACCAGGTTGTCGAACACATCGACCAGATACACGCCCCACAGCGTCTGAGGCGTCGGCTTGCAGGAGACCAGGAAATACTTGTCATTCAGCGGATACGGGTGCAGGAACTTCGGCCAACTGCTGCCGGTCAGGCCATCCTGGATGACCGCCTCGACCGGCTTGCCGTAGCCGGGGATCCGCTGCACGGCGCCGGTGGCCTCGTGGCGTCCTAGCGCCGGGTCGAACACGACCAACTCGCCCATGCGCGGCGGGGCGTGGTGTCCGCCGATGACGGCCACCACTTTCGTCGGATGGCCCGGGATCGGACGGGCGTAGAAGAACGCGTTGGGCCAGTACGAGTTGCTGCCCAGGTACTCCATCTGCTCGGTCCCGTCGGGATTCATGTGGAACAGGAGTCGCGTGTTCGAGTGCGGCGTGTCGGTATACTCCCAGCGGCTGTACAGCACGCGGCCGTTGTTGAGCACGGTGGGGCACCAGTCGTGTTCCTGGTCGAAGCACAGTTGGCGGATGTTCTGGCCGTCGGCATCCATGCGGTACAGGACCGACACGTGCGAGCCGCCATAGACGCAAGGGACGCCGGTGAAACAAGCCGTGGAGGTGAACAGGATTCGGCCGTCGGGCAAGTAGCAGGCGTCGTAGCTGTCGACGTCCGGTTGTTCGCCCGTCAGTTGCCGCAGCCCGGATCCATCGGCGTCCATCTCGAAGATCTGCCAGCGGTGGTTGCTGCCGACCATCGAGAAGAGCATCTTCTGGCCGTTGAAGTGCAGGTCCACATCGCCGACGAACCGGCCCTGTTCCGACTGGTACAAGGGGGTCAATTGACCATCCGGCCGAAGCGGCGACAGCACGACCAGCTCGTCGTCAAAACCGCTCTTCGGCAGGCAGGAGTTGCTCTGCCAGTTCTGCGGCAGGCCGAGCTTTGGCGAATCGTTGCCGCGTTTGACCAGCAGCAGCTTGTCGAAATCCAACAGCGGATTGGCCAACAGCGCCTCGCGCTGAAGCGTCAGCAGTTCCTGCTGGACCTGCTGGAGCGCCTCATGTGTTGGCGCAGCGACTCGGCCCTTTGTTCCTTGGATCGCGGCGAGTCTTGTTTCGAGAGTCGCCAAACGTTGGCGGTAGTCAGCCCCTTGCGGATACCGGGAACCGAAGGTCACGACCAGATCCTCGATCGCCAGCCGCAGTGCGGCCACGTTCACCTCGGCGGGATCATAGCGTGTCCACTTCGCTGCTGGCGGCTGTGGGCTGTTCAGCTTCCGCGCGTTGGGGCGGTTCAGCTTCCAGCCCTTGGGGAGCGGCACATTCGAGTCAAATCGCAGACTGACGACGTGCGGGAAGGCAGCCTCCCGGCGCAGCGTGATGGTGCGTTTGCCCTGGGCGATGAACACGCGGCACACTTCTTCCCATTTGGCCCCGCTGGTGTTCCAGGTGCCGTTGGCCGTGCGGCAGCAATCGGCCACTTTCTGGCCGTCCATCAGGAGTTCGACCGGTCGAACGCCCTGGGCGGCGTAGAGGATCTGAATCGTGAACTCGCCGCAGATCGGAAAGTCGATGTCGTAGTCGATCACGACGGGCGATTGACCGCCGAAGGCGACCATCGGCTCCGCGTCGGCCCAACTGCCGCCGACAAAGGTCTTCGCATTCCCGCGATCAAAGGCGTACGCGGGAATCACGAAGGTATCGGGCGGCACCGCAGTCGCCGTCTTGCCTTTCGGTTCCTTGGCCCAGCCGACATTCGCGGCCAGGAACAGCAACATGCCAACCAGCAAGATCCGAGCGGTCGTGTGCGAGACGGCCCAAGGTCGATAGCGCACGAGAACGAGAACGGCACGCGTCATGTTCATTCCTCCCACGAGGGCCAAGCGGCGGGAAACGGGCGAGCGAGTAGCATCGAGCCGGAGGCCCAGTATGACACATCGGGTCCCGTGACGAAATACCGTACCTCTGCGCGCGGCCAGATTGACCGATCGTCGTTTCACCGCGACCCAACGGAGCCTGCTGGAAAAGTAGTGGAAAGCAACGTGGGGTAAGCTTCCAGCTTGCCAATCTTCCGTATTCTCAGTTTTCCTCGTCTTCCTCGGCTACGCATTTGGCAAGCTGGAAGCTTACCCCACGACTAATTCAGCAGCCTCCGTTGGGTCGCGGTTAAACGAGGCCAACTCAGTTTCGCGCGGCATACGGTATGACGCCGAGCATTGTCGGCAACTGGCGAACTCGCTAGAGTGACAGCCGAAGCGACTTGCTGATTTGCGAGCCAACCACAAAGCGAGCCACCGACAAAAGGCCATCTCGGCCTCCAGGAACACCCGACCCCTAGCTCGCAGTTCTTCCAGCAACGCCCAGACCGCTTGTCCCCACTTTCAAGTCGGCGATATAATAGCGACCATTGGATGTAGTAGCAGACCGCGAGCATCTGCAGGCCAGTACAAGGCGTCCACGACATGCCCACCGTGTTGCGAATCGGTCCATACCGCTTCTACTTCTACTCGTATTGATTGCGGTGAACCGCGGCACATGCACGTGGATCGAGATGACTGCAGCGCGAAATTCTGGCTGGATCCTGACGTATTGCTCGCCGACAACCGCGGCTTTGGCCGCAAAGAACTGCGTACACTTGAACGCTTGGCCCAAGAGCATCTCGAACTTCTAAGGGACAAATGGGATGGCTTCTGCAACCCTGACGCTCGCCCCAGCTAAGGCAATCCACGTCATGATCACCAGCGACACGTTGTCCGTCGACTTGGAGGACGGTCGCTCCATCTCCGTCCCCATCGGCTGGTATCCGCGTTTGGCCCACGGGACTCCCGCGGAACGAGCCAACGTCCGCATCTCCGGCGCAGGCTACGGGATGCATTGGCCGGACCTCGATGAGGATCTCGGGATTGAGGGTCTGTTGTTGGGCAAGAAGTCGGCCGAGAGTCCGGCCTCGTTCGCCAGGTGGCTCCAGCAGAGGAAGTCGTCCCCAGGCCAAGACAGGACGTGAAGACGCAAACCTCTCCAGCGAACGAGGCCGTCCCGCCGCGAGAGAATCGCAATGCGGCTTCGTCGAGTATTAAGGCAGCTCGCCGGGTAACGTAACCCAGAAGCGACTGCCGTGGCCCGGCTGACTCTCCACGCCGATCCGGCCGCCGTGCAACTCGACCAGACGTTTACAGATGGCCAAGCCCAACCCTGATCCCGGTTCACCGGCGGTGGCTTTCGTCTGCGTCTGCTGGAACTCTCCGAACAACTTGGGAGTGTCTTCCGCTTGAATCCCCAGCCCTTCATCGGTGACCGCCAAAGTCAACCCCTCTGGCCCGTCGCTCGCTTGCAGTCGGATACGCGTGCCGGAATTCGAGAACTTCGCGGCGTTGCTGATCAGGTTGTTGAGCACCTGCCCCATGCGGTCGCTGTCGAAAACATGCTCGGACCGCTGGCAGTTCACCTCCGTCGTTAAGCGGATCACTTTGGATTCGCAGATCCACCAATTCAACTGGAGCACGGAGGCGATGAAGTCGCGGACGTCCACCGGGCGGGGATGGATGTCGATCTTCCCTTGCTTGATTTTGGCAATGTCCAGCAGACTGCTGATCAAATCTCGCATGTTCCGACAGATCCTGGTGATCGAAAGCAGCCACCCCCGGCGTTCTGTTGCGTCCAAGTCCGTCTCTTCCTTCAGCAAATCCGCCATGGATTCGATGCTGGCCAGCGGACTACGGAGATCGTGGGCGGCCATCCCCAACAGCCGATCCTTCTGCTCATTGATCGCGCGGAGCTGCTCGTTGGTCTTCGCCAGTTCGTACGTGCGGGCCTGCACCCGTTCTTCGAGCTCCAGATTGGCCGCGCGCTGCTGCTCCAGCAATCGCCGGTTGTCGACGATCAGCCAGTACTTGTCAAACGCCTCCCGGACGATCGTCTGTAACTCGTCCGGATTCCAAGGTTTGGTGAGGTATCGGAAGACTTCCCCGTTGTTGATCGCCCCGATGACGGCATTGATGTCCGCGTAGCCCGTCAGCAGCAGTCGGGTGGCGTCCGGGGACTTGTGACGGATGATCCGGAAGAACTCCACGCCAGTCCACCCCGGCATGCGCTGATCCGAGATGACCACATGAATCCCGTGGGTCTGCATCATCCGATCGCCTTCTTCCGCGCTGGCCGCAGTGAAGACATTGTAGTCTTTGCGAAACTGGCGGTAGAGCGTCTTGCGGATTTCCTCTTCGTCGTCGATGATCAAAAGGTTGCCCCGCCGCTGCCGAGCAGCCACCTCCGGAAGATCCTCAGCAGGGACCGGAGTTGCAGGGCGTTCCAGCGTGGTCGTCGTCATTCTGGCCTCACGTGCGTCGGAAGAGAAATGGAAAAGGTCGTACCCCGATTCACTTCCGAAACCACGTGAATGGTTCCGTGATGCCGCTCGGTGACGATCTGGTAAGCCAGGCTCAAGCCCAACCCCGTTCCCTGGCCGACTGGCCTTGTCGTGAAGAAGGGATCGAAAATCTTGCCCTGAATCTCGGGCGGAATACCGTGCCCGTTGTCCGTGAAGTCCAAGCGAATCAATTCTCCCTCGGAGCATCCTCGGATCTGCAGGATACCACCTGGCTGCATGGCTTGCACGGCATTCACGATTAGATTCAAGAATACCTGATTTAGTTCCGAGGCGAAACAGGTGACGGGCGGGAGCTGAGCGAGATCGACCTGGACATCAATCTGGCGTCGGTTCAACTCCGGGCGTGCCAGAGCCAGGGTGCTGTCGAGACTCTCGGCCAAATCTACCGTCTTCAATTCCGCTTCGTCCAGCCGCGAGAACGTGCGCAGGTCCTCGACGATCTTCTTCACGCGGCCTACGCCGTCCACGCAGGCGCGGTGCACGTCCGCGAATTCGTGGACGATGTAGTCGACGTCATGACGCTGTTGAATCTCGGCGGCCCGGGCCTGCAGGGCCGGGGCGTCCGCCTTGTCAATCAGGCTGCGCAGGGCCTGGAAGCCGTCCTTCAGGTCCGCCAGGAAACTGTTCAGGGTGTGCAGGTTTCCACTGACAAAGGCCAGCGGGTTGTTGATCTCATGCGCCACGCCAGCGACGAGCTGTCCGAGGGAGTTCATCTTCGCGGCGTGAATCAACATCGCCTGGGTCTGGCGCAACTTGACCAACGTCTCCTCCAGGCGGCGTTTCTCCTGGAGCAAGGCCCGCTGCAGATTACTGACCTCCCGGTTCACGGTGGCCAACTCGTTGTTCAGCCGGGTCAACTCCCGCACGTCGTACTCGCAGATCACCAACAGCTCATCGGCTTGGCAGTACACTCGACCTTGTAGGGTTACGCCCGGGTCGCGACGATTACCGAAGGTCATCAGGCCCTCGAAGGCCACGTCGTCCGATGCCGGCAGGGCGGCCAGTTGCAGAAAGTCAGGATTCACGAAATACGCGCAGGACCCGCTGCCGCCCTCGTGTCCGCCCAGGATCAACTGCATCCCACGATTGGCGTGCAGGATCTCGCCGGATCTGGTGAAGATCCCCAGCGCCAAGGCGGCGGACTGGTGCTGCGCCTGCGCCAATTCCCGGGTCCAATCTGATGGATGCGACATAGTTCCTTAGTCACTTCGCGGTGTCCCGCGCCTCCTGGATGACCGCCCGGACCGCCAGGATCCAGGGTGGCGGAAATCGTGTCGCATCCGTCAGCCAGCTTTCCAGACTCTCCACGGCATTCTGCACCCCCGCTCGTTCATCGGCCACGGCAGCCGCCAGCAGCGCACCCGTGCCGGGCAGTCGCGCACTCCACTCCCGGCCGACCGCCGCGTCGAAGCGCTCCGCTAATTTTCGAGACAGGGCCTCATCCAGATGCTGACGCCGCGTGTCAGCCAACTGACGGGCGGCGTTCAATAATTTCTGATACGCGAGCTGTTTTTCGGGGACAGCGATTGTCAGTTCCTCGTACAGCAACTCCAAGTGCGTCTCCAGTAGCCACCGGGGCATGCCGCGGGCGGCCAGCACTTGACCCAGCCAAGCAACTTGTTGATCCACGCGGGCTTGGTCGTACTCCGCCAGCGTGACCAGCCAGGCGCTGTCGCTCGACGCAAACTTCTCGCCACGATGACCATAGCGATCTGGGAAATAGGGGAATCGCTGCCAGCATCGTTCGCCAGCCCGCGCCGCCGCTTGCAGTTCGCGGGGATCGCTGGGAATCGGGTGGCTACCGGCTTCCGGATTCAAGGACGTGACGAGCGTCCGCAACGCTTCCGGGTGGACCGGGTAGAGTGCCCCGAACACGCGTGCGAGTCCCTGGAAGGCCTCACACGCGGCCTCGACCACGCGCCGTTGTGCGGCCGGATCGGTGACGGCACCATTCATGCGCCGACCGAACTGCGCCCAGTGCTCGGCGGCCTGATCTCCGTAGTTCCAGAGATAGCTGACTCCCTCCGTACCCGTGAGCTGAAAGATCTCCGCCACCTGGGGCCGCAGGATCGCCGCGCCTTGGGTCGAGCCTTCGAGAACATACACGTAGCCGAGCAGGGTGAGCGGATCCTGCACCGTACGCAACGCGACATGCTCGGCAAGTGTCAGAGCTGCCTGAGTGGCCGCTGGAATGTCTCCCTGCGTACGCGGCTGGAAATAGGCCAGGTCGTTCTCCAGCAGGGTCAACCTCTGCATTCCCTCTTCCCAAACGGCCTGAAGTGCCGGATGCGTCGAGCTCGTCAAACCCTGCTCCAAGGCAGCGTGCAGAATCGCCAGAGTCCGGAGTTGGCCGACGTAACTCTCCAGAGGAAGCCGGCCTTCGAACAGGGCCGCGACAAACGGCAACGCCTCGAGCTGCGCGTGCAAATCTCGTGTCGCATCGCGCAGTTGTTCCATGATAGGAAGGGGGTTGGTGGGAGTCATACGAGTGTTTCCTGTTTGTGCTGGTTTAATGTACCGCACGCGGTTGAGGATGGCACATCTTCGTTTAACCGCACGCCGTAGGAGCCTGCTGAAATACTAGCGGAAATCAACGTGGGGTAAGCTTCCAGCTTGCCAATCTTCCGCATTCTCCGTTTCCTCGTCTTCCTCGGCTACGCATTTGGCAAGCTGGAAGCTTACCCCACGACTAATTCAGCAGGCTCCGTAGGCACGCGCGTGGGTCAGCCCACGTATCGGGGTCGCGTCCAAGTCTCGCGCGTCCCTACGGCGTGCGGTTAAACGAGCCAATGCCAACCGCGTACGATCGAGGCCCACTTTGCGACTCCACCCCGACCGTCTCCGGCCGTGACTAGCTCCGTTTGCTGCCTGGATCTTGGCGAATGTAGTCATCCAGTGCATCCAGAGACGACACGCACTGGACACCGGGGCATTGTTCCAGAAACTCGGCTCCACCCGCGCGAAGTCCGTAGCCGCCGACGACGATCGGCAGAAGCGGAAACTCCCGGCGCAGTTCGTCAATCGCCACCCGTAGGCCAGGCAGGTTGAAGTAGATCACCAGAGACAAGGCCACCAAATCGGGCTGCAGCTCGCGAACCAGCCGCCGCAGTTCGTCCGCGGGAACGTTCGCGCCCAGGTAGCGGCTGTCCCAGCCATGCATTTCGAACGTGTCGGCCACGAGTTTGCCGCCAACCTGATGCAGTTCGGGCTGCAGTCCGGCGACGAGCACCGTCTTGCCGACGCGTTCTCGGGACGGAAGACGTGAATACAGCTCGTTCAACAGGCCCTCGGTGACGGCGGTCGCCAGATGTTCCGTGGCCACGGAAATCTGATTGGTGGCCCAGCGCTCGCCAACATCGTAGAGCGAGGCTTGGAATAGATCCAAGTGTACGCGGCGGATGGGTGTGCCCTGGCTCAGGGCCTGATTCACGACCTGCGCGCATGCTGCGCGGTCGCCGCCGAGCAACGACGAAAGATACCCGCGGTAAATCTCTGCAGGAATGGCTGTCACGGCAACTCCCTCTCCCCGTAGCATGGCTCTCCAGTAGCCGTGCAGATTTCCTCAATATTTCCCGGCGAACTGCACGGCTCTGGAGAGCCATGCTACGAATAATCTACGAACTGCACGGCTCTGGAGAGTCATGCTACAAATCATCTACGCTTGCTTCAAGCCAGCGCAGCCGCAATCGCCAGGACCATGCGCCAGACTAAAGCCACGACCGCGGCGAGCACCAGCAACAACCCGCTGCTAGCCAGGGCGAAACCTCGGCGCGTCTTCGGCAACCCCTCCGGCGCCATCGCGCCGGCGCGCAGGGCGGGCAGATCCTGGCGGCCGATCAGCCAAGCCGCCGCACAGAGTACGGCTCCGATCAGCAGAACGGCCAGTGAACCCGTCAGGATACCACCGCTGATCTCCTCGGCAAAAAGCACTTGTGCCACGATGGCGGTCGTAGCGAACCCCGCGGGCACCAGACCCCACAAGCTCAGGCTCCACACCAGCGGGCCTCGGTGCGGGTAGGTCGTCACGAAGTCCGTGGGCCGATACGAGACACCGGCGCCTTCCACCGGCGCAGCGTAGGGATCGTCCGCAGGCGGTACGGTAGCAGCCTCGTCCGCAAACGGATTGCGGCCGTCTTCGCCCTGGAAAGGATCTCGCAGGTCCGATCGCGGATGCTTGGGGTATTGAAATGTCACCGCCCACCCCACCGCCGCTACGAGCCGACGGCCCCGATGCGACAGTGGTCGAGCATTTCCGCGGCCGTCATCACGTAGCTGGTGTAAAACGGTCCGAACTCGGCAAAGCGAGCGCTGGCTTCGTCGAACCGCATGCGGTAGACGATGTCTTTCAGGAACTGCGGATTGCGTGCCCACAGCGTCACGCCCCATTCCCAGTCCTCCAAGCCCACGCCGACCGTGATCAATTGCGAGACCTTTCCCGCAAACGCCAGGCCGCTGCGGGCGTGCTCCGCCATCATGCGGTTGCGGGCGGAAAACGGCAGCGTGAACCAGTTCTCGCCGACCTGGCGTTGCTTGTTCATCGGATAGAAACACATGGCCGGATACGACGGGAAGTCGGGCGTCAACCGCTGCTGATTCATGGCGGGCAGACGGGACTCGTAAGCCTTGACTTTGGCCTTGAACACCGGGCTGTCGGCGACGTCGCCTTGCTGGAGCAACTTCTGCGAGTACTGCTCGACGGTCGGCACGTACTCGGAGATTTCCGTCATGGAGACGAACGAGTAGGTCGGCCGCAGCGCGGGACCGAGCAGACTGGCCAGCAACCGTTGATGGATCGCGTCGATGCGCAACGGATGGGGATCCAACAGCAGGAGGCCGAAATCCGCCTTGTGGCCGCTGACGACGCTGGTCTGGAGACGCTGCGGCGCGTAGGGCCCGGCGGGATCCAGCGTCGCGATCAACTGCGCGCGGCCCGTTTGGATCTGTGCTGCGTCGAACTTAGCCAGCAGGCCTCGGTCGAACGTGTAGTACAGGTGGCTGCAGTGCCAGCCTTCCAGCGGTTCGAGCGAGGCGGCGGGCGTTTCGGTGGACGGGGGGGGACCGTGACTCATGAGTAATCCAACCTAGGCTTCACGCCAACAGCCGATTCACGCTCTCCAACAGCCGATCCATGGGGAACGGCTTGCGGATGTAATCGTCCACGCCAAGCATCTCGGCGTACGCCTTGTGCCGGGTGCCCTCGTTGGCCGTGATCATAATGACTCGTACGGGCACCGGGCGCGAAC
The DNA here is from genome assembly GCA_026692885.1 of Planctomycetota bacterium. Next base: position 11,101 of record JAPLNJ010001015.1, read on the forward strand.
GGCGAAGTTTTTCCAGGACCAGGAACCCGCTGCGTTTGGGCATCATCATGTCGAGAATCACCAGGTCCGGATCTTCCCGTTCGGCTATCGCCAATCCCTGATTGCCGTCGCGAGCGACGAGGATGGTGTAGCCCTTGGCCTCCAGCGCATAGCGCAGGGCCTCAATGATCTCCGCATCGTCGTCCACCAACAGAATTCGTTTGGCCGGACGCTGCTCCGTCGTGGCCTGTTCTTTCTGAACGTCTTCGTCAATCATGAACGATCCCCTCCGCGTGTGCGCCAATCGTGTGCTGCAGGACTTGTACTCGTTGTGGTCCGTATCTTAGAGATATTCCCGCAAGAATGAAACAGACGGCTGGGGGGGACGCCAAGTTCCGCAAACCGGGCCTTGCTCGGAATGTTACGATCAAGGCCTCTGCACCAACGAAAAACCCGGCTGCTAGCGAGCGAGTGGACGGGTGCGTCACTCGCGTCGCAGCAGCCGGGTTGCTGAGCCAGCGTCAAGTTCGACTGTCGCACTTCCGGACCGGGCAGAATCCGGGTGAACCTGGTCTACTGGAAAGCGTACTGTCTACTGGAAAGCGTACTTCTTGCTCGCGTAATCGTAGTCGGTGTCGGACAGGCCAACATTCAGCTTCAAGTTCAGGTAGGTGTACTCCTCGATCACCGGCAGTTCTTCGCCTTCCTTGGACGGGAAGCCGAAGGCGGCGTAGCGGATGGGTACCTGCAGTTCGTCGTCAATGAAGATCTGAGCCATGTGGAAGTCCAGGTTCGGCGCCGGGTGCAGATGCTTGATCTGCATTAGCGTGCAGGTGCGGCCGTTGATCTTGGCGTCCTTGTGGTAGGTGACTTCGCAGTTCCCCAGTCCCCGGGTCTTGTCCTGCTCGCCGCGCTCGATCAGCTTCAAAATCAGGTTCTCGATGCCCACTTCGGTGATCGGATACCGGTTGCCACGCATCGCAATCGCGCCGCTGGGTTTAATCCAGACGGTCGGCAGATACTTGCCCGCTGTACCGCCCTCGTGGGCAATCATCTTGTCGCTGTTCGCGCCCTCGACGTACATCACCTCGCGGCCCTTGACGCTGGCAGGCTTGACGAAATACATGTAGACGCTGAACGGGACCGCAACTTTTCCGTCCTTCATCCGACGATTACGGACTTTGACCAGCATGTACTCGTGGTCGCCCAAAGTGCCGCCGACCCGTTCACGCTTGACCAGCGTGCAGGTGTAATCTGCAATCGAAGTGTGGACGGTGTCCAGGCCCTTGCGGGCTAGCTCCAAGGCACCGTCCAAGGGATGGAAGTTGGGACTTGTGGACTTGGCTACGTGGAGGACTGGTTCCTTCAAGCCGACACGTGGCTTGGAGGCGTCTTCCGCCGTAACCAGGGTGACGCCCAACAGCATCACCACCAGTAACGAACATCCATGCACTTGACACACCATTCTCTTTCCAGTCATGTATCACGTCTCCTTGAGGCAGGAGAGGACGCTTCCCAGCCCGCAATTGGTGGACAGGCGGCCGTCTCGGTCTTCCCTGAATGACAGTGAAGCAGCGCTTCGACAGAATGTATCGCCCACGGAACTTGAAAATGATTAACGTTCCCAAAGTCCTTGCCAGCTCTTGCCTAGATGTTCGAACCGTCCCGCCGGACACTTCTGCGGCGGGCGTATTCTAATGGTATTTCTCGATTTAGGGGAGACGAACTCGTGGCGAACCTTAACACCCTGATCGTCGATATGGTGACCTCCGAGATGTTCGGCGAAAACGCCTTCGTGGCGCGGCTGGAAAACCGCCAAGATTGCCTGGTCATCGATCCCGGTTTTGACGTCGAACGCATCATCGAGCACCTGGAGCAGTGGCGGCTGACTCCGGCGGCCATCTTGAACACGCACGGACACGCGGATCACATCGCGGGAAATGGGGCACTCAAGACACACTGGCCGGATTGTCCCTTGGTGATCGGCCAGCACGATGCGCCCAAATTAACCGATCCCTTCGGAAATCTCTCCGGCCCCTTCGGGTTCCAGCTGATCAGCCCGCCCGCGGACCGTCTGGTCCAAGACGGCGAGAAGTTGCTGTTCGCCGGCATGGAGTGGGAAGTGCTGGAAACGCCGGGGCATTCGGCGGGACATGTGGTTTATCTGTGGAAGGCGGGCCATCCCTGGCGTCTGTTCGGCGGCGATATGCTCTTCCAAGGCAGCGTCGGACGGGCGGATTTCCCCGACAGTAATCCCCAGCATCTGATCGCTTCCATTCGCAACAAACTCTATACTCTGCCAGATGATACGATCGTGCATGCGGGGCATGGCGACGCGACCACGATCGGACAAGAAAGGCGATTCAATCCGTTCGTGCGAGGAACGTAGCGTCTCGGGTGCTAGCACCACGCGGTTCTTGGGGCGATTCGCGTAAAAAATGAGAATTTATGGTTCTGTGAATTGGGTGCCACGGGCTTGCCCCGTAGAGGCTCACGTTCGCAGCTGGCCTTGATCATAACGTTGCGAAATGCTAGCAGTGTGGTGATCGCCCCCGAGAAGCTCCCGACGTAAGTCGGTGGGAGTGTTCCCGCCCTGTGCCTAACCCGAAACCCCATATCCGACCGGCCCGACTCGTCGGCG
>JAPLNJ010001016.1 GCA_026692885.1 Planctomycetota bacterium
GGTGGCTCGACCGCCTGGCAAACCAGCGGCCTGCACGATCACGGGCGGGCAAGCGTTGCCGGACTCACTCTGCACGTCCGCACCGAGCTGTCGCAGCGTGTCCAACAAATCGCCAATCGGACGCTGTCGCATGCGTGGGACGCCATCCAGCCGATAGCGCCCGTGGCCCAACGTGGCCAGGGCGGTCAGGAAGCGGATCGATGTGCCGCTGTTGGCCAGGAACAACTCGGCCGCCGCCGCCGGAAGCTGGACGCCGCAGCCGCAGACAGCCACCTGACAGCGGTCCGGCTCCACGTCGACCTGCAGGCCCAACTGTTGCAACGCGGCAGTCATCACGCGGGTGTCTTCGCTGTCCAGCGCACCACTCAACACGGATCGGCCTTCCGCCAGTGCCGCGCAGACCAACGCCCGATTCGTGATGCTCTTGGATCCCGGCGGCCGTACCGAGGCCACGATGGGTCCCCGCGGTCGGATCTCAAGCTGTTCAGGCCAAGTGCTATTCATGGCGTACCTCTCAAACCAAGTAGGTCAGGCTTTCCAGCCTGACGTCAGCCTGGAAAGGCTGACCTACAAATCTTCACGTTCTCGTCCTCGCCACTCACGGCCGCATGGCCTGCTGGACGATTTCGCGATCGAAATAATTGATGGACATGCCGGCGTCGACGACGAGCGATTGCGCGTTGATACCGGACGAGCGAGGACTGAGCAGGAAGACGGCAACGTGGGCCGCCTCTTGCGTCTGCACCGCTTGCTTGCGGGGGATCACTTGCTCGGCGTACAGATACGCATCGACGTAGCCAGGGATGCCCGCGGAGGCCGAGGTCTTCAGGAGTCCGGGAGCGACCGCGTTGAATCGGACGCGAGATAACTTGCTAAACGACTTGGCCAGGAACGCCAGAGACGAATCCAGAGCCGCCTTGATCGGTGCCATGAACCCATAGCTTTCGCTGGCCATCCGCGTGGTGGAGATCGAGATCGTAACCACGGACGCTGCGGGATCGAGTAGTTCCTGCAGGGCGTTTGACAGGGCGATCAGCGAATAGCACGAGATGTCCACGGCTTGCAAGAACTGGCGTTTGCCGGTTTCGTGGAACGGTTTGATCCCGTCCCCGTAATCGGCAAAGGCAATGGAGTGGACGAAACCGTGAAACTTCTCCCCCCGCGCGGTCAGCTCGGCACGGAGGCGGGCCACCTGCTCTTCGTGCTCCACGTCGCAGAGATAGATGTCGGCTCCGGGGAAAAGTTTGGCCACCTGCTCCCGAACGGCTTCGTTCCGCACGATGTGGATGACTTGGGCGCCCACCTCCTCCAGCGTGCGGCTGACGTGATAGGCCACGCTCTTGCGGTTGGCCACGCCCAGGACCAGGATCGTCTTGCCCGAAAGCTGCAGAAAATCCGGAGTGGCGGTCATTTCAGTGCCCCTGTTCATAAGACGACCTTGCTAGGCTGCCCGGCCAGCTCGCGGACATAGCGGGGAACCGCGTAGCCTGGCAGACGAGCGCGCATGGCAGCGATGATCGCCAGACCGCGATCGACCTCCACTTCGAAATGCATCGCCCCGGCGACGCGGTCCAGTTGGTGTAGGTAATATGGCATGACTCGGCAGTCTAGGAGCTTACGGGACAGTCCGATCAGCGTTTCGGCGTCGTCATTCACGCCCCGCAGGAGGACCGACTGATTGAGTAGCGGGACGCCAGCGTCCGCCAGTCTGGCCAAGGCGGCGGCCACGTCTTGGTCCAATTCTTGCGGATGATTGGCGTGAATCACCAGCACGGGGACCAAGCGGGTGCCGCGCAGCCAGTCGATTAGCGCCGGAGTCACGCGTTCGGGAATCACCACCGGCAGTCGCGTGTGGATCCGGAGACGGCGCAGGTGGGGAATTGCCGCTAGCTGCCCGGCCAAGTCGGCCAATTGGTTATCGGTCAGGGTCAAGGGATCGCCGCCGCTGAGGACAATTTCCTCCAGGGATGCGTCGGCGGCTACTTCGGCCACCGCTTGCTCCCAGAGCGGCACCGAGGGCCGGTTTTCGCCGTAGGAGAAGTGGCGGCGAAAACAATAACGGCAGTGGACGGCGCAGGCTCCGGTCGCTATCATCAACGCTCTGCCGTGGTACTTCTGCAGCAAACCAGGACTTCGTTTGGCGGCTTCGTCGCCCACAGGGTCCTGGGTGAACGTCGGTGATTCGGTCAACTCGTCCGCGAGGGGTAGAATCTGGCGTAGCAGCGGATCGTGGGGATCACCCCGTTTGATCCGGGCGATGTACCCCAGGGGCGCGAAGACCGGGAACGTCTGGCCAGCCTGGTCGGCCGCCGCCTCCAGTTGGCGGGGCAAGCCGAGTAGGCGGCACAGTCGCACCGGATCGCGAACCGCGGTCTTGAGGGCGGCACGCCACGATTCGGCGGGCAAATCGGCGCGGACAGAACGGGCTGGGCCGGTTACAATGCTCATGGTAACGGGCATCCTAACAAGTCACTTGGCTAAAACGAAGTGGGGAAGAGAACACGTGGGTACGTACAAGACCAGCGACTTTCGGAAGGGACTGAAGGTACAGATCGACGGCGAGCCGTACTTGATGATCGAAATGAATTTCGTCAAGCCAGGCAAGGGCAACGCGATGTACAAGTGCAAGCTGCGGAATCTCGTCCGCGGCAGCATGTTGGACCGCACGTACAAGGGTGGGGACACCTTGGAGATGGCTGACGTCGAGGAGATTCAGGTTCAGTTCCTCTATCGCCAACTGGACACCTACGTGTTCATGCACGTGACCACGTACGAGCAGTACGAGTTGACGAAAGAGCAGGTGGACGACAATTGGAAGTACCTGAAGGACGGCATGGCTTGCTCGATGATGTTGTTCAACGGCGTCCCCATCATCATGTCGCCGCCGAACCACGTCCAATTAAGAGTCGAATACTGCGAACCGGGGGTCAAAGGCGATACGGCGACCAACGTGACCAAGCCGGTCAAGGTGGAGACCGGTGCCGAGTTCATCTGCCCGTCCTTTATCGCCATCGGCAACGTGATCAAGATCGACACGCGAACCGGTGATTATATCGAACGCGTAAGCGTCTGAAGCCAGCTATGCCCGCGTCCGGCCTCGCCGCCGACGGTTTTCGGCCCACCGCTTCCTGGGAACACCTCAGGTTGCGGGCCGAGTTGCTGCGCCGGCTGCGTCAGTTTTTCGACAGCCGCGGGTTTCTGGAGGTGGACACGCCGCTGCTGTCGGCAGACACGGTCATCGATCGGCACCTGGATCCGTTGCGGGTAACGCTGTTCGACGATGCGCGGCGGCCCGCGGAGGGCCGCACCCTCTGGCTGCAGACTTCTCCAGAGTTTGCGATGAAGCGTCTGCTCGCGGCCGGCGCCACCGCGATCTACCAAGTGACCCACGCTTTCCGCGGTGGGGAGCGTGGCCGGCTGCATAACCCGGAATTCACCATGGCGGAATGGTATCGCGTCGGGGATGGCCTGCAAGACGGCCTGCAATTGCTGTCGGATTTGGCCGAGACCCTGTTGGCGCGGGGCGCCGCGGATCACCTGACGTACCGCGAGGCCTTCCTGCAACACGCGGGAGTCGATCCACTGACCAGCGACGTGCGGGAACTGGCGGCGCGGACGCACACGCTGCACCTGACCGTCCCGGCCGGACTCGACCCCCAGGATCGTGACGAGTGGCTGGACTTGCTGCTGGTCGAGTGCGTCGAGCCGCAACTGGGTCAGCAGCGACCGACAATCCTGTACGACTACCCGGCGAGCCAGTCTGCGTTGGCACGGGTACGTGACGGGGATCCCCCGGTCGCGGAACGGTTTGAGCTCTACGTCCGTGGCATCGAGCTGGCGAATGGCTATCACGAGTTGCTCGACCCGGCGATCTTGCGACAGCGCAATCACAAGGTGAACCGGCAGCGGCAGGCGGACGGCAAGCCGATGCTGCCCGAAGACAGCCAGCTGTTGGCCGCGATGGTGAGCGGACTGCCGCCCTGTACGGGCGTCGCCCTGGGGTTCGATCGCTTGGTGATGGTGGCGGCGGGGGCCGAGGACATCGCCGCAGTGATGACTTTCCCCGTCGAACGGGCGTAACTCTTGAACTCAGCCGTCCTCTTGCGTCTTTGCACGCTGGACGAGCCGGTCGAAGGCGAGCAGGTAGTCCTGGTGGACCTGGGCCAGATGAGACCGAATCTGTGCGATCTGGTCCTCATTGCTGCGGATTAACTCCAGGACGTCATACTCATCACGCAAACGTCCGGCAGCCAGTTTCAGTTCCACGAGCGCCGTCAGGGGGACGTAACGTAGCGTCTCGCCCGCGGCTCCCAACCGTCGCGGATGGGGGATGGTCGTGGGCGCAAGACGTTCGGGTGTCCCCGGTCGGCCGCCTTCGGGCAAGATGTCGACCTGAATGTCCGTGTCCTTGTGCACGAGCTTGGGCCAGCGTCCGGCGGGCCGCTGCAGGATCTGAAATCCACTGACGGCGGCGACTCGCAAGAACTCTTCGACGCGGTCGGCTGCCAGCACGATATCGATGTCCTGCGTCATCCGGCCTAAGAATCCGTGACGCCAGACCGCCCAACCGCCGGCGACGACGGACTCGCAGCCCACCGCCTGCAGCACCCGATCTAAGGCGTGTATCACTCGGCCGTATCGCCCCGGCAGATCCTGGGGTTCGAACATGTGCGGTCGCCCAACCCAGAGTTGGTCGCACAATTCCAACGTCCGCGTCAGCGATTCCAAGCTTGGTTGGCTCATGCTAGAAACTCACCGCGTGCTCACGTCACAGAGCGATGGAAATGGACGTGCTTCCAAACGCCGTCTTTCCGCTGCCAGATGCGAGTCTCCTCGGATCGGGATGTTTGCGGTACACCGGCGGCGTCCAGATGCTGGACCAACCGCACATAGCTGATCACCGCCGCATCTTCTCCCAGCAGCCGGACTTGCGGCGCGCAGATCGTCGTGTTCACCGCAGTCTTGCGGGCGCCCAACGCGAAGTAGTAGCGGTGGAAATCTAGTCCTTCGACCAGCTGATTGCGGGCTTCCGGTTCAAAGCAGCTGAGCGACGGATCGCAGAGCAGCTGGTAGCTCTCCCAGTCCGCTTTCGCGACGCTTTCCAGCAGTCGCTGCGTCACTTCCAGGATCTCACGTTGGATTTGGTCAGACATGGCATACTCGCTCGTAGGTTAGAAAACTGTGGTCGTACTCGTTCTGCTCATCGCGGGGGTAGCGGATCGATTCTACCAGACGCCAGTCCGCTGGCGGCAGGTCCGGGAAAAACGTGTCGCCTGCCACCTGAGCGTGAATCAGGGTCAGGCAGATCCGCGCGGTCAATGGCAACGCCTGACGGTAGACTTCAGCTCCGCCGATCACGAATACCTGATCGTCACCGCCAGCCAGCAGGCGGGCTTGGTCCAGGCTGTGGGCCACGACCGCGCCCGCCGCAGTATAGCTGTCCTGACGTGTGATGACTACCGACGTGCGGCCCGGCAGTACACGCCCGATGGATTCGAATGTTTTCCGTCCCATCAGCAGATGGTGTCCCATCGTCAGCCGTTGGAACCTTCGCAGATCGGCCGAAAGACGCCACGGCAGGCGACCGTCTCGGCCGATGACGCGATTCTCGGATATGGCGACGATCAGGGTTAGCATGTCACACCGCCACCGAGGCCGGGATGTGCGGATGCGGGTGGTAGTTCTCCAACTGAAAGTCCTCGTACCGGTAATCGAACACCGAAAGAGCGTTCGGGTTCAGACGCATAGTCGGCAGCAGACGGGGTTCGCGTGCCAGTTGCCGACGGGTCTGCTCCAGGTGATTCAGGTAGAGATGTGCATCGCCGAACGTGTGCACGAATTCGCCGGGCGCCAGTCCGGTCACCTGGGCGATCATCAAGGTCAGCAGCGAGTACGAGGCGACGTTGAAAGGTACTCCGAGGAACACGTCGGCGCTGCGTTGATACAACTGACAAGACAGACGCCCTGGTTCGCCGTTGGCCCGCGGTGGTGCCACGTAGAACTGGAAGATAACATGACACGGCGGCAAAGCCATACGCGGCAGGTCCCCCACATTCCAGGCGCTGACGATCAGCCGCCGCGAGTCGGGATCCGTACGGATACGCTCCACCAATTCGGTGATCTGGTCGATCCGCTGTCCGTCCGCCGCAGGCCAGGATCGCCATTGGCAGCCGTATACGGGGCCTAACTCGCCCTGCTCGTCGGCCCACGCGTCCCCAATTTTGACACCGTGCTCGCGCAGGTATGGGATGTTGGTCTCGCCCCGGAGGATCCACAGTAGCTCATGGATGATCGATTTGAGGTGCAGTTTCTTCGTCGTCAGCAGCGGGAAGCCCTGACTCAGGTCGAATCGCATCTGGTAGCCGAAGATACTCTTCGTACCGGTTCCCGTCCGGTCGTGACGTTCCACGCCGTGGTCCAGGATGTGCTGCAGCAGGTCCAGGTATTCGCGCATGCTTGGTCTTTTACACTGGCGGAGCCTTGGTGGCAAGACGGCCGGCTTCGTGTCTACCGTTGGCGGCCAGGGCAGCCTACAATGTGGCCCCAAGGGCGGCTTCAGTGACATAGAACAACAGGACGGGCCGGTACGCATGAGCGGTCTGCGAGTAGCGCTGATCACGCGACGGTTCTGGCCGCTGATGGAGGACATCGAAAGGACGCTGGCCCGGCTGGCGACGGGACTCCGGCGGCGCGGTGCGGAGGTCACCATTCTCACCTGCCGCGGGTCGGCGGATTGGCCGGAGTGGGTCGACTATCAGAGCACGCCCGTGTTTCGCCTGCCGCATCCACACCGGGAACGGTGGCGCACGCTATGCTACCTGCTGGCGATCGACCGCTGGCCGAGGCCAGTACATTGAATATCGCGCAGTCAACCGCATCTGTCGCGACGTTGCGCTTGAGCAGTTGCTTCAATGCTAGATTAAGAAATGACCGTGCAAGTCGCATATATCCACGTCTCACAAGTCGTGAAGCGAATAACCGTGTGCTGGTCCGCAGCAGCATCCGGCGAGTTACGGCCCGACGGAAGCCTCTACTGCTTGCTTCTCAGTCATATCTGCCATGACGGCGTTATACGCCCGAGTCAGCCTTGTCTTTAGGACCCACAGGAATGTCACAAAAACAGCGATGAACGCCCATGACAAGACGCCCTCGTACCGTTTCCATGCCTGGAAGAGAAAGAGGCCAACGGAGACCCAAGCAATGCTCCAAACAGACACCCCGACGCCTGAAAGAATCAGAAATCTCCATATCCTCACGGCCGCCACTCCCGCAGGCAGTGATATGATGGAACGAATGGTCGGACAGCATCTCAAGTAGCACAGCCAACTCACATTCCCGCGCCGGATATAGGCCACGGCAAACTCGATATGAACGTCCTGCGGCATCCACCTGCCAAACCACGCAACTCCTTTCGTGCTCACAAGGATGCTTCGCAGATGCACCAGCCAGCGGTATCCGATTGCCCTACCTATGAGGTAGAGCACAAATGTACCGAGAAGATTGCCAGCGGAGCCCACGAGAATGACAGGAATGAACCGTTCTCGTTCCGTCTCGGCCCACACGCCGCCCAAGCCAAGAGTCAGTTCGCTAGGAGGTCCGCTGATGAGCCCATTAAAGAACATCAGTACGAATATTGCAGCGTACCCGTACCTCGCGATGAATGCCAATAAGGCTTCTTCCATAAATGTCTACGCAAATGGATAGCACATGAAACTAGGCGTCGTTTCCTTGTACTTCTCGTATTCACCATGGAATAGTGTGTCCAAGTACTTTTCCTCTCTTCGCGCCCGCATAACATTGTAGACGACAATCAACAAGACCTCAGGACCCACCCAGAGATTATTGTTAGCCACAAAGATTGATATCATCAGGAAGATCTGACCGCTGTAGATTGGATGCCGGGTCTTCGCGTATACGCCCGACATAACGATTTCCTGCTTCTGGTACTTGTAGATATGATTCGTCCAGTATCCGTCGATATGAATGCGCCCCTCGACCAAGAGGAACATACCCCAAGCGCCCGTGACGAGTGCCAGTGCGACGATCAAGAATGGGGCGTTGTCGAGCAAGGGAATAGATAACACGCTCTGTGTCATGTGGGTCACGTGTTGGACTAACATGGCCACCGTGCCCCAGACCCACAGCGTAAGGAAGTAGTTTCGTGCAACCAGTTCCCTTTCCTTCTTCGTAATGCCTCTCACGGTCTCGTATCGAAGGATGGTAATATAGACGGTTAGAAATACCACCCAGACAAAGTATGAATACCAGGCCCCAAACGTCGAAAATGAAGTCTGGAATCTTTCCAGGAGACCCTGGACGTTGGGGTCTTTGCCGAAGCTCCTTTGGAGTTCCAGTACTGCCATCGCCACCGCGATGAGGAAGCCGAGAGTAGTGAAAACACCAACGACAACATTGTACGTTCTTCCGTTCACGGCTTGGCATTTCCTTAGAGGATCATCGAGACCCGAACTGGTGCGAGTATAACTGCGGGACGGCAAACCCAACGGCAATTAGGGGGCATCCCATGCAACGTAGCGTCCCCCCTCGGCTATTTAGCGTACCGCTTCCGATTAGCGTACCGCTTCCGAGCGGGCTGTCAACCGGAGTACGCGCGATTATCTGGCTTCGTCACTCCGTGGCCCTCTGGGCTGGGGGGCGCGGGCGCTCAAATACCGTCCGTTGAAATGGCGGTTGCCCTGCGTTGCGGCGTGTCGGGGGTCAGCCCTGTTTTCGATTTCCGGCGGCGTGAGACAGGAAACGCGCTTGCCCCACGGGTTGGTTCACTTGGCTGGCCAGCCGCCGAGGGAGCCGTCATTGCCGAGCGTCGCCGCTTGGGTCATCGCCATCTGCAGCGACTCCTAGTCGGGATCCGTACGGATACGCTCCACCAACTCGGTGATACTGGTCGATCCGCTGTCCGTCCGCCGCAGGCCAGGATCGCCATTGGCAGCCGTATACGGGGCCTAACTCGCCCTGCTCGTCGGCCCACGCGTCCCAAATTTTGACACCGTGCTCGCGCAGGTATCGGATGTTGGTCTCGCCCCGGAGGAACCACAGTAGCTCATGGATGATCGATTTGAGGTGCAGTTTCTTCGTCGTCAGCAGCGGGAAGCCCTGACTCAGGTCGAATCGCATCTGGTAGCCGAAGATACTCTTCGTACCGGTTCCCGTCCGGTCGTG
>JAPLNJ010001017.1 GCA_026692885.1 Planctomycetota bacterium
GTCGTCTTGGCACCAGGGATAGTGCGCGGCCAGCACGTCCTCGATCGGCCGCTGGGCATTGACGCAGTGGCTGTAGATCGCCAGACACGTGCCTTTGCGCGGAAACCGTTTGTCCGTGCTGGTCAGGCCAAGTTCCGTCCGCACCACGTCGAGCAGGTCTTCCGCATCGCTGCGGTCGAGGATCGTGAAGTCGGGATCAAGTCCAATCGAGGGGCCATAGGTGCGCAGGAACCGCGAGGCCGTGGCATGAAACGTTCCACCCCAGACGGCGCGACTGGCGGAGAGCGCAGGCGATTTCGCCAACCAGGATTGATCGAGTTGCCGCAGTACGCCATCGACACGGCGGAGCATTTCGGCAGCCGCCCGCCGCGTGAATGTCAGCAGCAGCAGGCGTGCGGGGGGGACGCCCTGCAGGATCCGGTACACCACCCGATGCACCAGCGTGCAGGTCTTGCCGGTGCCGGCTCCGGCGATGATCAGCAACGGTTCGTCACCATGCTCGACCGCCCGTCGCTGTGCGGCGTTCAGGTCCTTGAGAACTTCCGTGGCTAGACTTCGTTCCGTCATTCCGGCAGCCCCTCCGTATGCTGCTTCGTAGGTCGGGCTTTCCAGCCTGACGCACTGGGTCGGCACGCATCCAACTGTTCCGACCGTCCGCGATGACCGCAGACTCTCGTGACCGAGGCGATTGATCAAACTCGCAACGGTGCGGCCCCCGTTACTCAGATTTCAGAATAGTGTCAACAGATTGCGCCCCGTGCAAGACACGCACCACGTCGATTCCGTCCTCCAAGGGCAGGTAGAAAATCAGATACTTACTGAATCGACGACTGACGCGCGAGCAACGCAGCCTGGACAAGCGGACGTTCCCCGTCCGATAGCTTCCTCCGGCGTACGGGTGATCCGCCAACTCACGCAACGTGCCCTCGACCTCCTCAAAGAAGTGATCCGCCGCATTCAGGCTGCGCTCCGCTAGGTACGCAAAATGGTCCACGAGGTCGTCACGAGCCCGATCTCGGCGGATGATTCGACGCGTCACGAGGCCGTCCTGGCTACTACCCGCTCCAAGCCTTCACGCCGCATCTCCGCCCACTCTTCGGGGCGCAACTCCCGGGCCGGACTGTCGATCCCTTCCAATAACGCCGCTTCGACATCTTGCTTGCCGTAACTCGTCTGAAGCTCGCGCAGGACCGACTGAATGTAGTCTCCGGGGCCACGAAAACCTGCCTTGGCAGCCTCGTTTTCAACGAATTCCCGCATCGACTCGGACAGCTCAAGCTGGATAGTGCTCATGGCCTCCACTCCTTTGCACATAGTCTAGCCTGTTCCGCCAAGAGGCGGCAAGGTGTCCCGCCGGGTCCAGTCAACCGAGAAAGTAACCGACGCCTCGCCGGACTACTCCCACCTGCCCAGCCTGATGCACAGCATCACGGCCAGTTGGCCGACGCCCGAGAAAAAATGCTGGGCCTTGTTCTACTGGAACCAGGGCACTGGGGAGTACGCTAAGACGCATTTCTCTTGCGGGCCTGCCCCCAGGGCCAGCTGGCTGGCGTTCTCCTCGGACAACTGACGGACGTAGTCCACCAGATGCCACAGATCCTCAGCTGTCAAACGTTTGTCCTCCGGGCCGGCACCGGCCGGTTTCAGGGAGGCGGCGGGCATGGGGGTGCCGGCGATCCCATTGTGAACTCGCAAGTACAGATCGGCCGGACGAGAGCCACCCCGGAAGACGCCGCGGCGGAGGTTGCGGGGCCGAATAGGCACCGGTGGCAACGCCCCCAAGGCCACGTACGGGTCTGCCGATGTCGGATTCTGGGGGTCCAGATACTCCTTGGTCCAGTCGTCGTAGTCGTTGGTCTGTCCGTCGCCCCGCGCTGTTTCCCCATGACACTTGACACAATTCGCCACGTTGCCCAGAAATAACTCACGACCTTTGACGACAGACGCTGCCAAGTCCCAGTTCATCGGTGGGGGAGGCACCTCCGTGATTTGCTGCGGTGCATTCAACCACTGCTGCGCCACGTCCACAAGGATGGGCTGCAATCCTGCCACCTGCTCCAGCAGGGCCGCGGGTTCGAGGTCCCGGAGGGACAAGTTCCACGGCCCCAGTCGCTCCGTGCGATCCAGACGGTCGACGGAATCGACGATCAGTGCCCGTTCCACTTCGCCCCGGATGGACAGGTACTTCACGTAGGGCACGAGGGCGTCCAAGTCTCCCTCATTCAACAGCCGAAACGATGGCATCGCCGATCCAGGCATGCCGTTTTGCAGGTCGCGCAGGAGATTCTCGTCGGTCGGCGGCGTCTTGCTCGGCGTCGACTTGAACTTGAAAACCCCGCTCCGAAAGTCGCGTGGGTAGGGTTCCAGGAGTACGGCGGTCGGACCGGCTCCGTCGCCCGTCGTACCGTGGCAAGGCGCGCAGTTGGCGCGATACACGCCACGATTCCGGCCCTGCTGATCGCTGCTGATCGGTCCGGCGGCGATGCGCAGCTTGTCGATCGGCAGTAGGCGGTCGAATTCCCGGTCTGGCAGCGGCGGCACGTGGGGGTCATCGGGAGTGCCGAACAAGGCGGCCAACACCTCCACGATATCTTGCTTCTGCTGCGGAGTCAGCTCGCTTCGGGCGGTCGCCTCCTGCCGCTTGAGGTACACCGCATGGAAACGAAACACCGTCTCGGGCCCACCGCAGCCGCCGTAGAGGATGAGCAGGGCGAACAGTCCATGGGCACCGGCGGGCAACCGAATTGGGGAGTGGCGTGAGGTCGTCATCAGCAGCTAAATCGTGTTCGTCTCGGACGCGCTTCGTAGGTCAGCCTTTCCAGGCTGACGGTCATACCGTGTCAGGCTGGAAAGCCTGACCTACTTGGCTGACGGTCATACCGTGTCAGGCTGGAAAGCCTGACCTACTTGGCCGCGGTTCTGCCGCGTTAATCCGTAAACGCCGCCGGCGCCAGTTTGATCTCGCCGAGTGCATTGGCGCCAGGCTTGATGGTCAATTCCACACGTCCCTTGGTCCATTCCGTGGCTTCGCCGTTCAATTGAACATTCCGCACATGCCCGGCTTTTTCATGCCAGAACTGGAAGGTCCACTTGCCCACCGGCAGGTTCTTGATCAGCAGCTTGCCGTTCTCGTCACTGACGCCCATGTAGGGCGACTCTCGAATCACGAGATAGCCGCTCATCCAAGGATGCAGCGCGCAGCTGACCTTGGCCGGGAGCCGCTCTTCGATCAGGAACGAATGTTCGAGATTCCCGTCCGGAGGAATCGTCGTGTTGATGGGCTGGTTCGACAAGGTGTCGATCTTGCAGCTGTGGGCCACGGCATCGCTGTTGGTCATCAACAACGCTTGCGACGTCCGTAACATCGTCACGTGCGGAGCGAATCGGCAGCAATTGTTGTCGAGTTTGATTTTCGCATTCTTGCCCTCTTGGTAGGCAGGATGCGCGGCTGGCTTTGTCGCGTTCTTAGCCAGGTACACGAAGACCACGACGTTGGCGATCCCCTTGTTCTTAGCGTTCACGGTCAGCGACTCGTCGAGCAGATTGAATTTGCTGCAGAGTTCAGTGTCCTTGGTAACCTGCAGGGCGGCGCCCTTCGGCGCGTCACCCTCGTAGATAAACGTTGCCGTCAAATCGCCCCACTCCTCGGCCGCCCCACAGTACCCGGTGAAACACAGGACCAACACGGATACTGCACCTAAGGTTCGTCGCATGGCAATGGTTCTCCTTTTTTCGTTTCGTTGATAGTCTTCCTAACGCAATCCACGGCCGCAGCCAAAGGGGCCGACGACGCCGACCTTCTCCCCTCGCGCCGGCACTCCGGGGAGAGGGGCACCGCTGGTGAATCGCACCGTACGCACCTACTACAGTCAAAGATTCTACTTTGCCGCCTCCATCACCGCCGGCGCGATCGGATGGCGGGACTTCGCATACTGATCAAAATTCATGAGTAAGTCTACCAAACCGTCGACTTGTTCGACACTCGTCCCGTGGTAAAGCGATTGGTCGATACCGCCCAGTTGGGCGGCGCCGGGAACATAGGGGATATAGGCCGGCATGGGAGTGTAGGGCAAGAGAGACATCGGTTTCGCGATCCACCGTCGCACGTAGTCCGGACGCAATCGTTGGTGGACTTGGGCCAGGTCCGGCCCCTTGGCCCGATCGCTGGTTCTCGGGGAAAAATCGCCGACGATGTGGCAACCGACGCAGAAGTTCTTGTTCGTCACGATCTGCATCGCGTGGTCAAGCCGCGTACCTCGCAGCGCATGCTCCGGCGTCGACAGCCGCTGGAGTAGATCCTGATATCGCTGTTCGGCTTGCTCCAGGCGGGCGGCGCGTCGGCCTAGGCTGGAGTCGTACGGATAGTCCGCGCCAGCGGCGGCGGCGAAGTAGTCGACCAGCCTTGTCGCCTCGCCAGGGGCCAAGTTGAACTTTGGCATGCGCAAGAACGCCGCCGGTCGTACGGGCTGAGGGTCTAGCAGGTAACTGTGCAGCCACGCCGTTTGCACCTTGGCGCCCTCGCCGACCAACGGTGGCGGCACCCAGCCCCACGCTTCAGATCCTTTGACGCTGGGGTTGGCCGATTTTTCGAGGGCAGCCACGCGCGGCAGCAGGTACTTGGCCAGGAAGCCGCCACGGGCTGGATACTTCCGCGAGATCCGGCTGGCCGGAATCGTCACGGGTGCCACGCCGACCTGATAATCGCGACCCTCCAAGGCCGCGGGCTGCCAGAGTTGGAAGACGTATTCCAAACGGTTCGGGAGAAAGGAGTCTTGGTCCGTGAGTTCGTCGCCCGCTTCATCGAAGACCAGCGGTTTGCCGTTGTGGCCTAGCAGCGGGAATCCGGCCAGTGTGGTGTGCAGCCGGCCGCCGCGATCCGCGTGTGCCGAAGCCTGCACTTCCTCGGTGCTCGGGGGCAGTTCGGAGAACGGAAAGCTCGGCGAGCGCTGCTGCTCGGCGAAGCTACCGGGTACGGCAGCGATTTGCCATTTTTCCGGCTGCAGCACATGGCAGGTTGCGCACTGGTATCGCTGCAGCAGGGGTTCGGCCTCGGACAGCGTTTTCCGATGCTGCACAGGTTGGTACACGTATTTCTCCGTGGGCGGACGGCCGACCAAACCCAGGACGAAGGTCATCACCGCCTCGCGATCCTCGACGCTCAACGGGAACCGCGGCATGCGCAGCCGTTCATTGTAGCGTTTGTTCTCCGTCAGGCGGTAGTCGTAGCTACGCGGCTCCGTCAGTTTCTGATAGAGGAAGCCCACGCGATTCCCGGAACGAATTTGCCGCAAGTAGTACTCGGACGGAATAGTAGACGGCACAGTCCGTGTGTCGATATCCGCAGACGGAGTGTGCGAACTGCTCTGCAGAAACCCGCCCGTGGTTGTTTGGCCGCTCCCCACGTCGTTTGCGCTGGTGCCGTGAGCCTGCAGGTACGGGACGATGTGTTCAAACGCCAATTGCGTGGGGTCCTTCCGGCCCCAGTCGCGCAGCGCCGGTCCGATGGGCTTGGCACCTTCGAAACCGGGAATATCGTGGCACGCGTAGCAGCCGAGTTTCAGGATCGTCTTGTGGCCGAGGTACAGCAGTTTCTGCCGATCGGGAAGCTGCCACGCCTTGTCCGCGTGACGTTCATCAGGGACAAGCAACTCTTGTTCGGCGGGGCGCAACGTCGCCTGGTGTTGTTGTGGAATTCCTCGCCTGGCGTACAACTCCACTTTCGACTCGTGGAAGGTGTCGCGCAGATGCTCGCAGACCAGGGCTTCGAGTTTCCCCGCGTCGAGACGTTCGAGCGAGGCAGTTCGAAAATTGCTGGTGTCGCTTCGCAGCAGGTACTCAACGAGATCCTCGCTCGGATCGGTCACAGCGACTACTCGGCCATCGGCGTCCTTCCGGGCGAGGGGTGTTAGCAGCAAGTCGGGCATCAGCGTCCGCGGACTGTCGTGTGCGGGTTGCTTGAGCCACGTGGTGAGCCACCGTCGTCCACTGTCAGGCCCAAACTTCGCGACCAAATTCGACAGTTCGGGACCCGCGACAAGGGCCTGAGGATCACGCAACGCTGTGGCGTCTGGAAAATCCTGGTGGTCGTGGCACGCCAAGCAGCCACGCGTCTGGAACAGGAGCTTTCCGCGAGCAGCTTTTTCTACGGCTGTCGAGGCCGCCACGCCGTGCGGATCTGCCAGGTTATCGACTGCCTGCGTCCGGTTCATCAGATAGGCGACCACCGCGCGAATCTCGATCGGTTCGTAGTTTTGCGAGACCTGCTGGCTCTTGCCATCCAAGTGATTCCAGACGCCGAAGAAGCGAGGCATACGCGTGCTGGGGCGGAAGTGCTGCGGGTTGCCGACCCAGTCCTGCAGGAACGCCTCTGCCAGCTTCTGGCCGACGTGGCGGAGACTCGGACCGACCTTGCGGAGCGTCCCTGGATGGTCCTGGTCCTTGAGCAACGGCGCGAGTCTCGCCAGTTCGGACATCCCCGCCGGCCCCAGCCGAGCACTACCTTTCGCCGGTGTCGCAGCTTGCTCCAGCAGTCGCCGCAACGCGCGCCGCGCCGAGACGTCATGCGGGTCGACCCCCAGTCGCATGGCCCCCTCCAGCATCTGTTCCAAAGCCTGCAATGACGGCTGCGAGGGTGCGGCTTCTGCCGAGCCGTTGGCGGGCGTCGCCGGATGATCCGCAGCGAGTCGCACCCGCAACTGGTGCGCCAGTTCCTGAGCAGCGGCGGCGTAGTTCGGCTCCACGCGCAAGTCTGGACCGCTGCTCTGGTCGCCTCCGAAGCCATTGATTTCATGGCAGCCGAAGCAGCCGTAGGTCTGAATCAGTTGGTAACCTCGCAGCAGTTGGGGTGCCGGCGGATCCGGAAATCGTTCGCTGGGCAACAGCTCGACGACACGGTGGTGACACCTCAGGCAGGCACTCTCCGCGAATCGTTTGGCGTACATCGGATGGTCCCAATGTTGGTTGTCGAACCAACGGTACGCCTGGCGCCAGGCTTGACGTTGCGGTTCGCTGTTGGGCGTGTGCGACGCCCACTTGAAGGCCGTCGCACTGCCCTGGCCCTCGTGGCAAATCGTGCAGGCGAAGTCCGCCACGGGGTGCGGGCTGCTCGCTCCGACGAACAAGTCCAGCCGCGGATGTCCGGCGTAGGGCTGGGGGAGGCCGCGGCGAATGGTGAGCGACAGCGGCTTGAGCTCAGCCTGCTGGCCGTCCGACTTCAGCCGCTGGGCCTGGTCTGCGGTGTCTCGCAAGCGAGTCAGCACGTGCTCCGGACTGAGCAGCAGCTCGCCATCGAAATCGACCAGTACATCGCCCGGCAGCAGACCCGGACTGAGCTGTGTGCCGCTCGGAGCACTGCCGGTCGCCAGCAACCGCCGCTGAATCTCGGCAGCGGACAGTCGTTCCGCGGCGTGCCCTTCCATGGGCAACCTCGGACTCACTGGTAACGGCCGAAGAACACCTTCAGCATTTGCGGTTTCGCCCCTCACCCCAACCCTCTCCCCGGAGTACCGGGGCGAGGGAGTTGTTTTTCGGGCGTTCCCTGCCGCGTCGTCTCCCTTCCCTACTGCGTCGTCTCCCGGCTGGTGACGCGTCCCCGCGGCGACCTCTGCCTGGGCGGCCGCGGACCGGTCTCGCACGTAGCTGACCGTGATGTCGTTCGGCTGCAGCAGCCCCTCGGCGACTCGGAAACCGAGTGTTTCCTCGACCTGCCTCGCCACGGCTTCTGCGCTGGGCTGGTCCTCCAGATCATCTTCATCGTCGCTGCTGGGTGTGATGTCTCCTGCCGGCGCGAGCGGTGACAGGGTCACCGTCAGCAATTGCTCGTTCGTGAAGGCCGGTTCCGTGGGCGATCCCGGCCAAGTCTTGGCCAGCGCCTGATGGCAGGTGGTACACCGGTCGAAGCGACGAACCTCGCGGAAATTGAAATCCTGCGTCAGACCCTCGCTCCACAAGTTCTCGATTTTCAGCGGCGAGTTGAAAGCGTCCAGGATCGGCAGTTCCAATAACTTCTTGCCGGGCAGCGGGAAGCCGTGCTGGAAGGTGAAGTAGGTCGATCGGCGCCGTTCCAACTCGGTTTCGAGGCGTTGCAACTCGGCCCGGCTGTTGGCCAAGGCCGTTTCCAGTTCGGCCTCCTTGGCCATCAGCTGTCTCAGTATCTCTGCCAACGCGGTGCAATGGTCACTGGCCATCTGATAGTCCATGGTCCGTTGCTGCAACACGTGCTTCCCATCGTCGACCACCGCCTGGAGCCGATCGATTTCGCGTTGGGACCGACCGTCCCGCACGGCCTGAGTCACCTTGGCTTTGGCAGCATCGACGTCTGCGGACGCGGATCTTTGCTCGTCCCGCAGTCTGGCCTCGCGCAATTTGGCATCCGCTAGCACGGCCTGCAGGCGTGGCGGCAAGGCCGCCCGTACCGCTGCGACCTCAGCCGCCCCCGCTGTCGGCGGCAAACGCTCGCAAGCCTCATCGAAAGACCGGAAATCAAACTCGGCCTGTCGGCGTTCGGCGTCCCGGGCCACTTCCGCCCGGAACGCCGCCACCAGGCTCATGTCGAGTGCTTCGCCGCGGACTGCCTCCAGGGCCTTGAGCAGCCGTTGTCGCTCGCGCCACGCGGCCGTTGTTTCCACCTGATGCATCTGCCACTGGGTCAGACGGAGGTCGATCTCGCGGGAGGTCCGCTGATAGACCTTCCACTCCCGCCGATGATCGTCGATCAGCAGCCAGACCGTGGCCGCCAGCAGCAACACGCTGGACACCGCAAAGATCCGGTGCAGCTGCTGCATGTCGCGCCAGGTTTGTGCAGTGGCAGGCATGTCAGAAGTTCAGAAAGTACTCAGGAATAGTGACAAAATATTTGAGGTCCAGCGTCCAGCGAGCCAACATCTTCACAGGCAACAAGGCCATCATCAAGAGCAGGTTGCTCATCACCAGGAACCGCAACCACCCCATCTTCCCGACCAACTCGCGAACCCGCCGGTTAGATTTGACCAGCGTGGCCGGGATGGCGATGAAGTACGCTGCCAGCAACAGCAGCCCCGGCGATTCACGTCCTAGGATATAGAGCAGCCTCATCCCTCCGCCCGCCTCCTCCGGCGCCGTCGGCCGCGCGACGCCCCACAGTTTGACCCAGAACAATTGGGAAAGGTCAACGTTCAGTGCCTTGACCACCTGCCGCGTGTCCCAGGTCGCGTACAAGCCGAAGAAGTTCCAGTACGGCCCACGAAAGAAGGTGCCCATCGTGATCAACGTGACCCACAGGACCAGAAAGCCGAACTGAAACGTCAGGTACGCGAACTTCCGCTGGCGGATTGAGTAGTAGCCGTTGCCCTGGGGGTTGCGGTCGAGATAGGGGATCGCCATCAACCCGAACATGATCAGCAGCGGCAACACGACGCCCGCCATCCAGGCGTCGTAGTACACCAGCATCTCTTGCAGACCGAGGAAGTACCACGGAGCCTTGGACGGATTGGGCGTCCTGACGGCATTGGCCGGCGCTTCCAACGGGGCTTTCAGACCGATCGCCCAGAC
>JAPLNJ010001018.1 GCA_026692885.1 Planctomycetota bacterium
GATCTTGAAACTGGGCAGCGGTTCGGTCGTGGAATTCGATCGTACCATCTCCGAGCCAGTGGATCTGGTGGTTCAAGGCCTGACGGTGGCACGCGGCGAAGTCGTAGTGGTAGGCGATTCGTTTGCCATCCGTATCAAGGAGGTCATATCGCCTCAGGGGTGAGCCGAAGCGTGTCCTTTCGGCAGCCGTGTACGAGACGAAAAATCGTCTTCGCGGGGGGGCAGGGAAAGTTCTGCGGCTGATTTCAAGGTCCGGGTCGTTGGAGGTTCGACGATAGGTCGTGTTCGTCGCGGATGAGGTCGTGTGGCTGTGCGCGACCGCGCATCGTGATCAGGCGGTGGTCAGGCTGTTGTCAGCACGACAGAATACGACGATGGGAACGGCAGAAAACGCCGTACGAACGAGTTTTGGATGGGTGGCAGAGTGGTCTATTGCGGCAGTCTTGAAATCCTATTCAAGCGTACACCTATCACCCCAGAAGACCCCAGCAAACACTGTAAAGACAAGGGTTTTCGCAGTTCTCGGCATTTTGCCGAATACTGCCGTTTTCTGCCACTTTCGCCGACTTTGGTTGTACATACAACCGCGAGTCTATAGCCAGTAGTGGGGATTCCGAAGTCCGGCCGTTCCATGAAGCAATCGCCACGGGGCACGGACGAGACACCCCGCGAGGATTGCGTCAGGATCGACCGGCGGGCAGGGGAAGGGCTACCGGGGGGCAGGATGCTGGCACGCTGTTCCTGCCGTCCCTGGACACGCCGCACCCCGCCGGCCCCGAGGACGTGCTGGCTGCCCCGCAGACGCTGAGCTACCCCGCCGTGGTGACTTGGCCGTAGCCATCGTCCGGTCGATCCTGGCCGGCGTGGAAGCCCAGAACAGCATCGATCGCTGGGAACTGGCCCGACGGCCCGCAGACGAATCAGAACTTCATTCTGGAGAAAATGCCGGTGCCCGAGGTGGCGAAGCTCTTGGATGCCGAGTTGGCTCGTCCTCCAAAACTGTGATTGAAGGTCAGCGTTGTAACAAGTCGTTCGCGTCCGCAATGGGTCTGGCCTCGTCGGGCAGGACTGGATGTTCGGCCAGAATCATGGAGCCGGCCAGACTGCACTCGGTGATTGCCGACGCGGCGTCGCAGGCAGTGTCGGCAGCGAGAAGGCGGTCGGCACGTCGAATGCGCGCGTTCTACGCCGCCTTGCGGTAGTAGTGCCTGAGCAGTCCAATTCGACCAGAATGTCAAGGGGGTTCCAGGGCCGACTTCGCGGTAGACGTTCAGGCTACAGCGTGCGGCCGGGGAAACAAGAAGCATCGTCAGCCTTGACGCGATGCGATCACCCGCGCCGCAGCGTATCCCAGGTCAGCGTCTTTAGCTCGGCGAGCAACCGCTCGGCATCCGCGTCGCTGGGATCGGGGGGAATCGCGACGAAGTAATCGTCCAAGATTCCGAGCTTGTCCTTGATGTGACGCGCCACCTCCGGGGCGGCGTCCAGGTGGTCCACCATGTCCCAATCGTCGTCCCAAAGCACGCGGCCTTCCAGGCACTCAATCAGCAGGTCCCAATCGTCGAAATCCTGGCCGTCCGGATCCGGCAGGTCTTCGATCCCGGCCTCCCGACCTGCGGCAACCGCCCGT
Organism: Planctomycetota bacterium; assembly: GCA_026692885.1. Next base: position 1,631 of record JAPLNJ010001018.1, read on the forward strand.
TCGCGCCAGCTTGGCCCCTCCGGCAACTCGCCGAATTCAAAGTCCACAGCATCATCAACCTCTACAACGTCCAGTTCAAACGAGATCATGTCGCGGACATGGCGATAGACGCTGGCCACAGCGCCCTCAATTACGGCTGTCAGTGCCGGCGGTGGTTCGTCCTCGACCAGCAGGGCGCGCGCCA
>JAPLNJ010001019.1 GCA_026692885.1 Planctomycetota bacterium
AGTTCTTGGCCAGCTCGGGCGTGACCACGTAGTTGTCGAGCACCACCTCAGGGCGTTTGATGTCCTCGACCAGCTTCAGGACGTAGTCGCCCTTCTGAACACGTTCCGGGATGTCGATCAGGTCGCGTATGAGTGTCATTGGTCCGTTGTCCGTTGTCCGTTGTCCGTTGTCCGTGATCCGCGGCAAAGACCGGAAGACCCCGCCCCGAAGGGGTGCAACTCGATAGCCCAGGGCGCAGCCCTGGGGATCGGGAATCCCAACCGCCCGAATCCCTGAAAGGGCGCAACTCCTTACTTCGTAGCCCTTTGCACCACCGCTATCGGACGGGCGATTGTCCACACGCGCGGCTGCTAAACTGCCGCCCTTGGCCGCGGCCGATCTCGAAGTCTTGGCGGCTACTGGCCGGGGATGCACATCGCTGAACATGCCCAAGTACCTATCGGATAGCGGTTTACATTCGTTGTCACAGCTTTGCACTGACCGTCAGTTACATCGCGCTACATGACGATTACGCCCAGAACGGCACGTAGCTGGCACTGCCCGTTCCATGGGGTCTAATCAGGTTTGCTTTCTGCGTGTCGCTGATGATCCGAGACGCGATCGGGTAATTCTTGTCTCCAATGTTCAACCGCTGGCGAAGGGACGCATTGGTCATTCGCTTGCCCGAGACGAACCACAGGCAGGCATGCTGGTAGCAAGCCCGGATGCGGTCCTCCTTGTCCATCTCGGCAAAGCCCCGTGGTCCCAGAAGCACCACGATCGTGCTTTCTCCCGCAACGCGGAAATCGGGGGCCGGAAGCTGATATGCCTCGACGGCCGTGATCACCTTGTCGATACCGCTGCCTCGTTCTTCGCAAATCGCCATGCGTCTCATCAGCGCAGCCAGTGCCTCGTTGCGCGAGCGCGGTGGTTCATCCATGAACCGAAGCGTGTCGATGAGCGGGACGCCAGGGTTGGAAATCTCCATCCGGTCAGGGAAGATTTCGACCATCGGCCCGGCGCCCCTGACGGCGAAGTCCTGATGGATCAGCGCGTTGGCCACCAGCTCGCGGGTGGCGATCTCGGGGTACATCCGCACCTCACGCCGCATCGCCTGCCCGATCTGCTCGTTCTGAGGCAACTGATCGTTGATGTAGCGAACCATCCCCTCGAAGCCAACCGCGTACCCCTTCTTCCCCACCTGTTCCTTGATCGTCTGAACGCGGCTGCTACCCTCGTACTGCACCACGCGGAGCGCCTTCCGCGCGAGAGTCTCAAAGCTCTGGAGGTCCTTGGCAAATAGAAGGGCGCCCAGGTTGGTGATGTCGTAACGGTCCCCCGACTTGTGAATGATGATCCGTTCGGACGCCAATCGTTCGAGAATTGCTGGCCGGGAATCCGGCAGGCGTTGCTCCATCAACTCAAAGTAGCGAGGGTAGTCGATCAACGACAACACTTCGTCCGATGAAACGCTCCCTACTGCCACCCCCTTCTCGAAGGGCACTTCATCGAATCGGCGCCACAACGCCCGTTCCTTCTCGGGGTGATCCTTTAGCTTCTTCTTATAGCTGCCGATGCGAATGTACTCGACACCCTTGAAGGCCACGGGCCTGTGGCTGGTTGGCGGGATCTCGAAGAGCACCAAAGATTGACCCTCGATCTCACCCTCGTGAATACGCACGTCGATCTGTGGCTCCAACTGCGTGAGGAGCCAGTTCTCCAGCTCCTGCCCCTTGACCTTCGCAGTCCGCGGCTTGAACGTCGTCCCCAGAATCTTGTGGGTTCCGTCCTCGACTCCCCAGACGATATAACCAGCCAACCTGCGATCAAGGGCGGCCGAATTGGACAAAGCGGATGCGTACTCGCCGATCTCCTCCGGGTCCGCGTTATTGTGCTTGAACTCAACCCACTCGGTTTCGTTGGGCAGTGCAACCAGCGATCGGATCAGCGACTCAAACTCGTGTGGCGTCATGTGGGGCTTCCTTCTCCGCTGACCTTCTTGCCTCTCTTCCCAGTCTTCTTCGGCGGCTCCCACGCTCTAATCTCGGGGACCGTCTTGCCAAGTTGCCGGGCCTCTTCGTTCACGTAGCCTTGAAAATAATCGCCCATGCGCTCGCCGAACTCGGGGTCCACCTCGTTGTGCCACTGCTTGAGCCAAGGGAGCAGTTCCAGCAGGCAGGCCAGCAGCGGGATCAGACGCGGATCGTCGCGGCCACCGAGGCGTTCCTGGATGTCCACGTAGTAGGCGCTGATCGACCGGGCGAGTTGCAGATGGTCGTACCCGGCCCAGGCGATCACCAGC
>JAPLNJ010001020.1 GCA_026692885.1 Planctomycetota bacterium
CGTCAGGGACGGCCCACGGCTCCGCGGGAGCGTCGCCCTCCCAATCCACGTTCTCTCGTCTTCCATTGGCAACCTAGGACTCAATGGGAGAAACGGCCATGCCGCCAGTCAGGCCGACCCTACAGCAGATGTGCATAACACGTACCCGACCGCTGCTGTTGGAACAGTATCGACGTGCAGAACGAGAACCGCAATAACACGCGGTGAGTTCGATTTTGTTCATGTTCATGATGGTCTATGACCTTTATTTTCCAAAGTCACGGACCGCGCGTTCCCATTCATCGGCGAGGATTTGATGGCCTGAGTAGGTCGGATGGATGTCGTCCCAAATCCAGTGGATCGCCGGGGCTCGCTCTGTCGCGCGGTCGAGTGCGGCCTGGAAATGCACGAGTGCCGCACCGTGCTTCTTCGCGAGCCGCGCGACGATTTCCTGCCGTTTCACGATGTCCGCATTCGGCGCACCATGCTGTGCCGTGGTCGCGAGATGGTTCACGATAAACGGCTCGCAGAGCACGAGCTTGAGCTTCGGGTTCGCGGCCTTCGCGTCGGTGAGCAGCTGGTCGTAGGTCTGTTCGTATTGGTCGAGCGGGACGCCGCGGCCCTGGTCATTCACGCCGATGAGAATGCTCAGCAGATCGGGCTTCAGGTCGAGTACGTCCCGCTGCCACCGCTGCTTCAAATCGAGCACCGTGTTGCCGCTGACACCGCGATTGAAGAACTCCAGTTTCGCCTCGGGGAATGCTGCGCCGAATTTTGCGGCGATGAGAAAGGCATAGCCGTGGCCGAGGATGTGATTCGGGTCCGCGCTACGTCCCCGATTGCCATCGGTGATCGAATCACCTTGAAACAGAATGCGAGCGCCGGACGTGAACGCCGTGATCGGTTCAGCCGCGTGCAGCACGGCCAGCGGCGCCAGCAGCAGGGCGGTGAGGATACGAAAATGTTTCATGGAAGGTTCCTAGCAAGGAATTGGAGCAAGATCAGCAGCGTCACCTTCACGGCCGGGAAATCGTGGGCACCGGACACGCTCCTCTTCGACGTTTTCGCGCAGCGTCCCGATTATACCGCAAGCCATGTTGCTGTCGAAGTGGTGAGGCAGTCGCAAGATCTTCTTGGCGATCGCCACGTCGCTCTTGTGGATTTTGGCGTGGCGCGAGTTCTTCCAGGCAGCCAGCCATTCGGTACGTATCCGCTGGGCAAAGCTCACCCTGCGTGCTAAAACCAAGCGGGTTCTGACAGCTTCCAACCCCTTCCTTTCTCCAAATGCACGAGGTCGTATGACTCTGTCTGGGCGCGCAAAGCGACTGGTCGACTACGCCAGTTGCGCTGGATGAGCGGGCAAGCTGCCGATTGAAGGCATCGCACAGGTTGTGCGACAGTTACCGCGGTTCGATGATCCGAACCTGCTCGTGGGCGCCGAAAACGGCAGCGATGCGGGGGTGTATCGATTGCGCGCCGATCTGCTGATCGTCCAATCGCTGGACTTCTTTCCGCCACTGGTCGATGACCCGTTCACCTACGGCCAAATCGCCGCCGCGAACGCGCTGAGTGATGTGCTCGTGATGGGTGCTCGGCCCACCACGGCGATGAATATCGTGGCGTTCCCGGACAACGAGTTGGAGTTGTCGGTGCTCAGCGAGATCCTGGCCGGAGGCGCCGAACGGGTCCGGCAGGCCGGCGCAGTGGTCGTCGGTGGCCACACGATGCGCGACAAAGAGATCAAATACGGGCTGTCGGTTACCGGGATCGTCAAACCCGAGCGGCTGATCACCAACCGCGATGCGAGGCCAGGGCAGGTGCTCGTATTGACCAAGCCGCTGGGCACTGGATTTGTGACTACCGCCTTCAAGGCCGGCCGCTGTCCGGACGAAGTGCTGCAGGCCGCCGTCGCCAGCATGATCCAACTGAACTCGATCGGGCGTGATGCCGCGCTGGCCGTGGGGGCCAAGGCGGCTACGGACATTACCGGGTTCGGACTGGCTGGCCATGTGCTCGAAATGGCCGAAGCGAGTGGTGTGACCGTGGTGCTCGAAGTCGGCCGATTGCCCTTGCTGCCGGGTGCCGAGGACTTGGCGCGCGGTGGCAATCGCACACGGGCCAGCATCACCAACCGCCAGTTCGCCGAGAAACGTATGCGGGTCGAAGGCCAGCCGGATGAATTGCGACTGGAGATGCTGTTCGACGCCCAGACCTCCGGCGGCATGCTGATCAGCGTCGCCGCCGAGCACGCGGAGCAGGTCGTCCAGGCGGCACGCTCCGGCGGCGCACTGGCGACCTGCGTGGTCGGCTCCGTGGTCGAAAAGCAAGGCGAATCATTGGTCGTCAGGACGTGATATCAGGGCGCGACGCAATGCTTGACTTGGCGGCTTGACTTGGCGGCTTGACTTGGCGGCTTGACTTGGCGGCATCGACAG
>JAPLNJ010001021.1:0-2187 GCA_026692885.1 Planctomycetota bacterium
GAATCTTGACGAGGCAACGGAACTCGCCGACGGGCGGATCGCTCAGCCAGTTCGTACTGCCGGCGGTCAACTCGCGACAGGCCAACTCTTCCTTACGGCCAATCACCACGCGGCGCGTGTCGGCTTCGACGCGGACGACAAAGTACGGTTCACCCAGCGCCACGCCCAGACCCTTGCGCTGTCCGACCGTGAACCGTTCGATGCCCGGATGGTGGCCGACCAGCCGCCCGTCCGTGGTCACGATGTCGCCCGCCGTGTCAATGCCGGGACCGCGCCGCTGACGCACGAACTCGTCGTGTTTGCCCGCCGGGACAAAGCAGATCTCCTGGCTGTCCGGCTTGTTCGCCACCCGCAGTCCGAGCTGGCCTGCCAACTCGCGAATCTGCGGCTTCTGGAAGTCACCGATGGGCAACAGCATGCGGGACAGCAAACGGCGAGCAACCCCGAACAGAACGTACGACTGGTCCTTACTCAAATCGACGCCGCAGTGCAATTCCGGCGTGCTCGTAGCGGCCGGCGACACCAAGCGCGCGTAGTGACCGGTGGCCACAAATTGAGCCCCGAGGCTGTCCGCGTAGTCGAACAACTTGCCGAACTTCAGCCAGTTGTTGCACATCACACAAGGATTCGGCGTCCGCCCTGCCGTGTACTCGGCCACAAAGTAGTCCATGATCCGACCGAATTCAGCTTCCAGATTGAGGGCGTAGAAGGGGATGTCCAGCCGGTCGGCGACGCGCCGCGCGTCCTCGGCATCGGTCGCACTGCAACAACCCTGCTTGTGGCTTAGTCGATCTGCCGACGAAATCGGGTGGTAGGTCAGGCTTTCCGGCCTGACGTCGGGTCGTGTGCAGTCGGGCGGGAAAGCGTGAGTTAAGCTCTCGTCAGGCTGGAAGGCCTGACCTACGGGGATGTCAGGCTGGAAAGCCCGATCTACGGGTGGCGTCGGCGACGCTACGGGGCTGGCGACGCCGCAGGGCGTGACCGGCGAATGCTCGCCGTGGCGCATGAAGACTCCGACAATCTCGTGGCCCTGCCGCTGCAGCAGATAGGCGGCGACACTGCTGTCGACGCCCCCCGACATGGCCACCACCACGCGCGGCATGTAAGTTCCTTGCTAGTTGAAGACTCGAACCGTTGGCCTTGCGCCGGCATCTACGCTGCCAGTCTATGCCTGTGGCGGCTGGCCGGCAAGATAGACGGCTCGCGGTTGACAGCATCCCCTCACGCTCCCCGTTGGGTCGCGGTCAAACGAGACAATGTCTGGCGAGTGTGGTATAAACCTCGCATACCGCCTTTCCCAAAGCCAACTGCTACGGATAGAATCCTTAAGCACAGCTTCTGCCACAAACGACGGAGGATCCAGGAATGGAATCGGAACTGATCGATCGCGCCAAACTCATTCACCAGCGGCTCTTACAGCTCCGGGACAGTCTTTGACTACGCTACCAAGCAGCAACAGATTGCCGATATCGAGCAACGGATGTCCGCGTCGGGTTTTTGGAGCAATCAAGAAAAGGCCCAGGAAGTCGTCGGACAACTGAAGTCGCTCAAAGCCGTCGTCACACCGCTGAGCGATGCGATCAGGACGAATGACGACCTGGACGCACTGTTGGAGATGGCGAAAGAGGACGACTCGTTCGCCGAGGAGGTCGGCGCGGAAATCCGCCGGCTTGATCAGGCTGTCGCGAACCTGGAACTGAAAGCACTGCTCGACGGTCCCCACGACAGCGCCGGTGCCTTGGTGAGCATCAACGCACGGGATGGAGGCACGGACGCGAACGATTGGGCCGAGATGATGTTGCGCATGTACATCCAATGGGCCCAGAAGAATGACTATACCGTCGAATTGCTGGACCGAGACGACAACGAAGAGGCCGGCATCACCAGCGCCACGATTGCCGTCCGCGGCCCGATGGCCTACGGCTATCTGAAGGGCGAGACAGGCATGCATCGCCTGGTCCGGATCAGCCCGTTCAACGCGGAAGGCAAGCGTCAGACCAGCTTCGCGGCCGTGGACGTTTCGCCGGAACTGCCCGACGAGGTGGCGGTTGAGATCGATAAGGAAGATGTGCGGGAAGATAAGTTCCGCGCGAGTGGGGCGGGCGGTCAGCATGTGAACAAGACGGAAAGCGCCATCCGGCTGACCCATCTGTCGACGGGGATCGTCGTGCAGTGCCAGAACGAGCG
>JAPLNJ010001021.1:2205-4430 GCA_026692885.1 Planctomycetota bacterium
AGAGACGGGAGGCCGAACAGGCGGCCAAGTACCGGAGTCAGGCCAAAGTCGGCTTTGGTTCGCAGATCCGCAATTACTTCCTGCATCCCGACCAGCGCGTCAAGGATTCCCGCACGGGCCATTCGGCCGGCAGTTTCCACAGCGTGTTGGATGGCAACCTCCAGGATTTCCTGGAGGCTTATCTCCGCTGGCGTGTGCAACAGGACAATTAGGCGGTTGCAAGAGAAGTGGTTTAGGTCCGCAGGTTGACTGTAGGACGGATTGGCACTTTGGCCCCACGTTTCGGGGCCGAAGTGCCAATCCGTCCTACTACCGATTCGCTAGTTATCTCTCTACAGCCGCCTAGGCGGTTCATCGACGTGGCCACCACACCGCCGGAACTCGCGTTACAGGTTATCGACCGCAATGGTCGGGGCCTGCGGGTGGTGTTCCAGCGACAATGGGACCGCTGGACCCACCGGATCGAGATCATCGACGGCGCGCAGTCGTGTTGCCTGTTGACTTCCGTCGAGGGCACCAGCGACCAGCCGTGGCCGCCCAGTCCACCGCTGCAGCAGTTGAGCATCGAAGAACTCGCGCCCGGCAACCGCGTGGCGTTGTTATTGGGCATGGCCGGCAAGAGCCACTGGTCCGCCAGTGTCGAGTGCGATCCCGCTTCGCTCAGCTTGCTGTTCGACGTGGCCTGCCGCGTCCAGCAACCACCGCAGCGTCTGGGCAGCTGTTACCGCACGGAAGTTCCTCTCGCCGAGGGCTCGCTGGATCGGGCCCAGTTCGCGACTGCGGCTGCTGCCGTGACGTTGCAGTTGCCGCCGTTGGCCAACCCGCCGTCTGTTGCGCTGGCGCTGCCGGAGAACCACATCGCAGTCGTGTACCAGGACTTGACCGTAGCGCGCGCGCCGTCCACACTTCGCTGGAAGTACCGCGTCACCTGGATTGGCCTTCTCCCCTCGCCCAGGTACTCCGGGGAGAGGGGTCGGGGGTGAGGGGTGCAAAACAGTGTCGCGAGGCAGGCCAGAGTTTGTTCCACTTCTGTTCCGCCCGCAGACATGGGTCTGTCCTTCAAATTTCAGTTTTTGCGGCCTCTGGGCAACGAGGATGGAGAGTCTCGCCGCCGCAAAAACTGAAATTTGAACGACAGACCCTGGCCGCTGTTTCCGCCCAGTTTTGCACGGCCCAGGCCGGGGGTGAGGGGCGAAGAATCGGGCGGACCCGTGGCGAGCGGTCGGGTCTACGAATTTCAGCAGCAACCCAAGAACTTTCGGGCTGAGCCCACCACACCTTGATGAACAAGCAAGCACGCGTCCAGTACATTCAGCGGCGGCTTCAGGAGTTGTATCCCGAGACGCCGATCCCGTTGCTCCATTCAAACGCCTTTACCATGTTGGTGGCCGTGGTGCTCAGCGCCCAAACCACCGACAAGAAAGTCAATCAAGTCACGCCCGAGTTGTTCGCCCTGGCAGACACCCCGCAGGCCATGGCCCAACTGCCGGTCGCACAGATCCGATCGATCCTTCAGCCGCTCGGCCTGGCCTCGCAGAAAGCGAAGGCAATTGCGGAGCTGTCGCAACAAATCATCGAGCGACACGGCGGCCGGGTGCCCGCGACGTTCGCAGAACTGGAGGCTTTATCAGGCGTGGGACACAAGACGGCCAGCGTGGTGATCAGCCAGGTCTTTGGCCAGCCAGCCTTCCCGGTAGACACGCATATTCACCGGCTGGCCCAGCGTTGGGAACTTTCTTCCGGCAAGAACGTGCGTCAGACCGAAGCAGATTTGAAGCAGTTGTTTCCGCGGGAACTCTGGAACCGCCTGCACTTGCAGATCATCTTCTACGGGCGCCAGCACTGCACCGCACGCAGTTGCGACGGCACGATCTGCGAGATTTGCCGCACCTGCTTTCCGCGGCGGAAGAAGTCGGTGACCGTGAAGCACGCGTAGCCCGGATGATTTGTCTGTTGGGCTCGGTCGAGCAAACCGTGTTTCTGGTGGGCCGCGGTCGCTGTGCGATACATCGTAAGGTCGTCGCACCTTGAAGCACGGCGGGGACGACTGGCGAAGGCCCACCGGGATGTGGCGCTCCCTTGGGCCACCCTACACGGACAAGCTAGCACCAAACGGTATTTTGGCCCTCGCGCAAAGAGTGAGACTTAACGGTTCAGCAGGGACAGGGCGTGAGACAAGGGGTCAGACGCACAGATTTCAGTTTTCGCGGTCCTGTGCCCAAGCA
>JAPLNJ010001022.1 GCA_026692885.1 Planctomycetota bacterium
CTTCGCCTAGGCTCAGCCACCAGCCACCCTGCTAGCGTTTTGCGCAAGGTTCCGATCAAGGCCCGAGCGGCAGGAAATAACTTACCCAACTTAATGTAGGATGGTCTTCCAAGACCGTCCCGATCGGCCTGGAAAGGCCGAGCTGCGGGTAAGTTATTTCCTGCCGCTCGCGTAAGGTTGCGCAAAACGCTAGCAGCGGATCATCGTAACCTTATGATCAAGGCCGCACGTTCCGCGATGTCGTTTTCACCAGCGGCACGCCTAAGGGACAGAAATGCGCTGACGATGGATCCGAGGGAGCGGTCCGAGGATTTTCTTATCGATCTGATCGCCGATGTCGGACTGGCCCTCCAACGCGACCATGTCGGCGAAGCTGGCGCCCTTGGGAATCGTGATCGGGCCCGAAACGGCACCTTGATCATAAGGTTGCGCATGGCTGGTGGTGCTGGCAACGAGCCGGGTGGCTGGCGGCGGAGCCGAAGCGGAGCCCCAGTACCCGGGTTCTGGGGCATCGCTGCACTCTGCCGCCAGCCACCCTGACCCCCTGCTGCTAGCGTTTTGCGCCACCTTATGATCAAGGCCCCGAAACGGCACCGGATTGTGCACCGGATTCGCAAGCGGTATCATTTCCCCAATGTTTTCGCCGGATGTTCGCTGCTGGCCGGGTAGTTTTCTGGGGCGCTCTTTCCACGATGATTTTGGACCCGCACTCCTCTGTGATGGCCAACAGGCCGCCGCCGAAATCGGTGAAAGCCGGTCCGTCGGCGGGTGACGGAGTGCCGAAAAACGCGGCTGGGGTACACGCCGCGCGCCGCGTGTCACCCCCCTTGCCGCTTCCACTGTTGATCACCGGACTGGCGGGTGTTCCAGGCTACAACGCCTTCTATTACTTCCGCCAACGGTATCCCCTAGGTGTGATCGGCACGCGCCGGCCGGATAACTGGACACTGCAAGACGAGGGCATTGTAGCCTGCAACGTGCACGATCCGGATGACTTACAGCGGCTGTTCGATCAACATCAGTTTGCCGCCGTCTTGAATTGCGAAGGCACCTGCAAGCTCAAGTCGTGTGAGCTCGACCCGTGGTTGGCGTGGCGCGTCAACATCGCCGGTGTGGAGAATCTGCTGGAAGTCCTGGAGGGTACCCAGGTGCGACTGCTCCACGTGTCGGTAGACTTGGTCTATCCCGGCAGGGCTGGCGGTGGCTACGTCGAAGACGATCCTCCCGACCCGGTCACAATCTACGGCAAGACCATGTCCCAGGCCGAGCGACTAATTCTGCACCACCGGCCGGATGCCAGCGTGTTGCGCATCTCGCTGCCGATGGGCGTCAGCTTCAACGGTCACGCCGGTGCCATCGATTGGATCCAGTCACGGTTCAAGAAGGGCAAGCCAGCGACGCTGTTCTACGACGAGGTGCGTACGCCGACGTACACCGATTGCCTGAATCGGGTCTTCGAGACCGTGCTGGCCAGCGACTTGTCCGGGCTGTATCACGCGGGCGGACCGCGGCGGCTGAGCCTGTTTCAGATCGCGCAGATCGTCAATCGCGTCGGTGGTTACGATCCCGCTCACTTGATCAGTGCCTCTCGGTTGCAGGCAGGCCCCATGCCGCCTCGCGCCGGTGATGTGACAATGGACTCCAGTAAGTTGCTGACAGCGCTCGGCTACTTGCCGTTTGATCCCTGGCCACGCCACGAGGAGCACGTTCCCACCGAGCCGGACTGGCATCGCTCGCGCCGTCCGGGTGAACATGGCTCGCCCGAACTCTTGGCGGAAGTCCTGTACCGCAATCCCGCATTGAACTCGGTCTGACGAGGAGGCTGGGGGCAGACGCGTTAGTTCATCGTGGGCCACTGGAGGGTGATCGTCTTGAGGCGACCACGACGTTCCACGAGCAACTCTAGGGAATTCTGCGCGTTGGTCGCCCGCTGCAGGAACTCGGTTCCGTCTCGGAAGTCCTGGCCCGCAACTTGGTAGATCCGGTCGCCTGGTTCCAATCCCGCCAGCGCGGCGGCCGAGCTGTAGCTGACGCGGGTCACGACCACCGTGTGCTGTTCCGCGTCGTCCTCGCGCCAGGAAATGCCCAATCGCAGCGGTTCACCAGCCAAGGGCACGGTCAGAGACCGCGGCTCCTCGTCCCGCCGCTGCACAACGACGTCCACCGGTGAACGAGCGGCCAGAATGGCCATCCGCAGAATCGCGTCGTCGTCGGCTTCGTGGTTGGCCAGTCGCAACAAACGGTCGCCGGTCCGAATGCCGGCCTGGTCAGCGGGCGTGCCGGGGACAACCTGTGTCACCACGAACCCGTAGCCATTGCCTGACTGCCGCTGCCAGTTGGCACCGAACCGAGGTGGAGCCGGTGGTAGAGGCTGTTCCAAACGCAGACGGTCGCCCGGTGATTCCGTACGACAAGACGGGCGAAAGCCAGCCAATTCCGGACCGTTTGCCAACCCGTGGGCGACGGAGAACAGCAATTTCGCCACCCGTTCCGCTCCGTCCCGATTGATCTTGTCGGCGCTGTCGGTGGGACGATGGAAATCTTCATGCAAGCCCCCGTGAAACATCATGACGGGAATACCGTGGGCAAAGAACGGGTGATGATCGCTTTCTGCTTTGAGCTCCCAGGTGAAATCCAGGAGCAGGTCGCTGGCTTGATTTTGCAGACTCACGAATTGTCGCAGGCCGTAACTGGTCCGCGTGCCGTAGACTTTCAGTTGCTGATTTCTCACGCGTCCGATCATGTCGGCGTTCAGGGCGAAAACCACCTGACTCAAGGAGACGGTAGGATTCGCGATCCAGTGTTTCGAACCCCAGAGGCCTTTCTCCTCGCCGTCCCACAGGGCGAACAGAATCGATCGTTTCGGCCGCTCGTCCAGCTGGGTGAAGGCGGCCAGGGTTTCCAGCACCCCGGCCACGCCGCTGGCATTATCATCCGCCCCATGGTGAATCAGGCCGACCGGTCCGCGACTGGTCCTAGGCGTCCCGTAGCCAACGTGATCGTAGTGGGCGCAGATGACGACGACCTGGTTGCGGAGTTGTTCGTCGCTGCCTTCGAGAATCCCCAAGACGTTGTGACACGTAGCGAGAAACGTCTGCAGGAAGCCACCGGAGTCGCCAGCTCCCCGCAATTGATGCAGTTCGAGCTGTCTCGCCAAGTACTGGCTGGCCGCTTGTCCTCCCCGTGTGCCAGCTTCTCGCCCTTCGAACTTGTCGTCCGCCAAGACTTCGATCACCGCTTGGATATCACTGCCGTGCATCGACGACCGTGCGGCGTCGAATTCGACACATCGGGCCGAATGTGCGAGCAAGCCTAGGAAAACAAGAGCGATTCCGGCCCTACCAAGGAATGGCCGAGACACAACTTCGGCATTTGCATCTCGGCTCCTCGCCGCACCCCTCTCCCCGGGGTACTGGGGCGAGGGAGTCGTTTTTCGGCCGTACCTTGGGGCGTATTTCCGCATCATTTCCCATTCTCGCTGCAGTGCCTGACCAGTGTACCGCGTATTGTTTCGCAATGCGATGTCCTGGGAATAGTCGGAATCGTGAAAGATGGCTTGCAGACTTGCCCTCCTTCGGGCAAAATCTGTGCATGGCGACTGTGAGGGATAGGCGGGCCTGCCTTCTTATCCCCAGCCCAGGAGAGGTGGCTGAGTGGTCGAAAGCGCCGGTTTGCTAAATCGGTGTAGGGGTAACTCCCTACCGCAGGTTCGAATCCTGTCCTCTCCGCTTATGAAAGCCACTTGCGAAAACGACGCAAGTGGCTTTTTTATTTGAACTTACGCATGCTTCTGACGCCAAAATACTGGCTCGAAGAACCCCGCAAAATCAAGAAATGTCTGATAACAGCGGGGTTTCTTGTCTGATAAGGGCTTCAAGAATGTCTGATAAGCGTTAGAATCGTCGCTATCAGACATGCCTCTTGTACCCTTGGAGATGCTGCCGTGGCGACGAGACAGCGGAAGGAATGGACGCCCGAAGGTAATGGCCAGTATACCCGCAACCTCGGCTGGAAGCTCAACGAGCGAACTGGCGGGTACGTCCAGCATAAGTTCTACCTGGGGACAGATCTCAAGCAGGCGGAACGTCGCAACCAACGACTGGTGGAACTTTGGGAGCACGAGGAGCGGAGACACACCGGTGCAGAGCGAGCGACGTGGAACTCGCTGACGCTGAGAATCGCCAAGACGTTTGCGAATGGGGAGATCCAAGTCCCGGTGGAGCGGCAAGACAATTCCCCAGAAGCTTACGCCCGCTACATCCACAGGCTGACGTCCTCGTATCCAATGGTATCCTTCGTGCCAGAGGACAGCGAGAGCTACGAGCATGGCAGTGCTACCAACACTGCCATGGTTCAGACGCAGGTTGAAGCCCTTGAGAATCAACGGGTGGCTCTCAAAAAGGCCCATGCTCGGAGCGGCAACACGTCATCCGGCACCGCTGCGGCCTGCCGGGGCGAGACTCTCCATCAAGCCCTCGACAGCTACATCGAGTGGATCAAGTCAGACAAAGACACCGCCTACAGCAAGACCCGAATCGGACAGGCCGAACGGCTGAAGGAAAGGCACCTCGACGTTCCACTTGCCTCGATGGACTTTGATGCCTGCGAACAGATGGTCGGACTGTGGCGTCGTCGGCCTCCCGTAAAGGGAAAGGACACTCCCATAGCTAGGGTGACCGCCGAGAATCACATCTACGAGTTGACTCGTTTCTTTCGCTGGCTGCATCGTTCGAAGCGTTTCCAATGGCGAAAACCAGAGGACTTCGACGAGATCGACACACGGGTGCCGGAGTTTCCTCACGAAATACAAGCTAGAGCCACGACGGAGCAGGTCCAGACGTTCACTCTTGAGGAACTGTGCATCCTCAACGAGTACGCCACGCCGCAGGAACGACTCCTGTTGTTGCTCGGACTCAACTGCGGCTTTGGTGGAGCCGAGTCGGGAACGCTGACCCGCAATCAGGTGTTCCTTCATCAAGCCCATCCAAGAGCGGTCGAGATCGGATTCGAGAGCACTCCGCAAGACAGTTTCATCAGGCGTGTCCGATTGAAGAGCAAGGTGTACGGCGAATACCTGCTGTGGCCGCAGACCGTTGCCGCTGTCCAATGGGCGCTCGCTAAACGGCAGAAGATCGGGAAGCTGACGCCCGACTCGTTGCTGCTCGTAAGTGTTCGTGGTGAGCCGCTCTTCCACGAGACTAAAGGCGGCAACTACTCGAAGCGAATTCAGAATCTCTGGCAAAGCGGCCTTTTGAAGCGGGTTCGCATGGACTACCCGGAATTTCGCACGCTGAGCTTTGGCAAACTGCGGAAAACTGCGGGCAATCTGACCAAGCGGTTCTCGGACGGAGAAACGGCGGGGGTCTTCCTTTGCCACGGTACGCCGGTGAAAACCGACGCCCTGTCAGATGTCTACACGAACCGGGACTTTGCGAAGGTGTTCGCTGCGATACGGAGGGTCCAGGACTACCTGCAACCGATGTTCGATGCAGCACCAATGAACTTGTTCAAGCAGCCACCAAACCAACGAATTGGCCGCCGCATCGTGAAACAAATGCACGAGCTTCGAAAAGCGGGGCTCGACGAGAAGGCAATTGCTCAGCAACTTGGAGTTACAGTGAAAACGGTTCGCAGGCACCTGCTGATGCGCCCCGGATTTTTTGAGACGGGAAGTGCCAGATTGTGTGAGATGGCCGGGGCAAACAATATCCCGCAGTCGATCAACGGGGATGGAGTGGGAAGAGGAAGAGGCGGGACCTCCGTGTCCCGGTGTCTTAG
>JAPLNJ010001023.1 GCA_026692885.1 Planctomycetota bacterium
GTCCGAGCCGAGGCCGGACTCTGTACCGAGGCCGGACGAGGACACGGAGGATCTTCGGCCGGACTTGGTTGGCCCGAAGAGCGCGCAGCGGGCGCCGGGGAAGGTGCCGCTGCCTTCACTTCGTGGGCCTTTGCCCGATGATCTGGAACAGGAACTCCAAGCGGCGCTAGCCGGTACTTCGATGGAGGAACTGGTGGGGGGCGGGTCCGCCAGTGATCTGGGCGAACCGCCGGCCATTGACTCCCGCTATCGGGCTGCGGTCGTGAAGATCCACGGCGACAACGTGTTCTTCTCGCTGGGCGGCCGCCACGAGGGCGTCGCCTCCCTGCGGCAATTCAAAGAACCGCCGCAGGTGGGCACGCCGCTGGACGTGGTCGTCACGCGTTTCAAGGATGACGAGGGCCTGTACGAACTGACGGTGCCCGGTGCGTCGGTGAGCGTCCACGACTGGGCCGATGTGGTGGAAGGCACGGTGGTCGAGGCCCGCATCACCGGGGTGAACGCGGGTGGGCTGGAGTGTCTGGTCGGCACCCTGCGCGGCTTTATCCCGGCCAGCCAGATCTCCACGTACCGTGTGGAAAACCTGGAGGAGTACTGCGAGCAGCGACTACCGTGCGTGGTCACGGAAGCCAACGAACGCAAACGCAATCTGGTGCTCAGCCACCGGGCCGTCTTGGAGCGTCAGCAGGAGGAAGCACGCCAGAAGCTGCTGGCCGAACTCGCCGTGGGCCAGGTCCGCGAAGGCGTGGTCCGCAGCATCCGCGATTTCGGCGCCTTTGTCGATCTCGGCGGTCTTGACGGATTGATCCACATCAGCCAACTCAGTTGGGACCGCATCAATCACCCCAGCGAGGTGCTGCAAGAGAGCCAGCGGGTGCGAGTCAGGATCGAGAAGATCGATCCGGAGACCGGCAGGATCGGGCTGTCGTATCGGGAGTTGTTGGACCGTCCGTGGGCCACGGTGGAATCGCAATTCCCGGTGGGCGCGATGGTCAAAGGGGTCGTTTCCTGCACGGCCAAGTTCGGTGCCTTCGTCAAACTGGCACCCGGCATCGAAGGCTTGATCCACATTTCCGAGTTGGCACACCACCGTGTCGTTCAAGTGACCCATGTGGTTAAGGAGGGCGAGGAAGTCGAGGTCAAGATCCTGTCGGTGGATCTGGAGGCCCAACGCATCTCGCTTTCGCTGAAGGCGGCCCGCCCACTGCCAAAGTCAGCTGCTTCAGCGTCCGAGCCAGATGACGCCGACGAACCAGCGCCTCAACCCACCGTCCCGCGGTCGAATCGGCCGCTGCAAGGCGGCACGAGCCAATCGACGGGTGGCGACAAGTTTGGCTTGAATTGGTAGCACAGCGAAGGATCGACGGATGACCCAGAAGACGATTTTCAAACGGATCATAGATCGCGAGGTTCCCGCCCAAATCGCCTACGAGGACGAGCGGTGCCTGGCGTTTCACGATGTCTCGCCCCAGGCGCCGACGCATGTGTTGATCATTCCCAAGAAAGAAATCCCGACGGTCAACGACCTGACGGACCAAGACCGGGAGTTGGTCGGACATCTGTTCCTGGTGGCGTCCCAACTCGCCGGCCAGTTGGGACTCAGCGGCGGTTACCGGCTGGTGGTGAATTGCGGACCCGATGCCGGCCAAGCGGTGCCCCACTTGCACATTCACCTGTTGGGCGGACGCTCGCTGAAGTGGCCGCCAGGGTGAGCGACTGTCAAGGAATTACCTCGCGAATCGCTGGTGGGACGGATTGGCACTTCGGCCCCGAAACGCGGGGCCGAAGTGCCAATCCGCCCTACGGGACAATCGACGAACCTATTCTTTGACAGCCGCTAAGGACCGGCGAATCAATAACTGTCGGATTTTCAAAGTAGTCATCACGCTCCGCCGTGATGACATGTCGTCACGGCGGAGCGTGACGACTACTATTCTTGCGACACTTATTGATTCGACGATCCTAAGCGACCCCCTTTCCCAGCCCTTCCGAGGATGGCCTGACGATGACCGAGTTGCCGCTACAAATCGACGTTCGATCCGTCAAGGACATGCTGGACGCCGGCGAGCAGTTCCTGTGGTTGGACTGCCGGGAAGCCGACGAGCACGCGATTGTCCGTATCGCGGAGTCGAAGTTGCTGCCCATGAACGAGACAGCCACCCGCCTTGGCGAACTGGAACCCTATCGCCACAAGCGAATCGTGGTGCACTGCCATCATGGAAAACGGAGCATGCAGGTGACGCAGTGGTTGCGTGGCCAGGGTTTTTCTCAGGTCCAGAGCATGAATGGCGGCATTCACCTCTGGTCGCTGCTGATTGACACCAGTCTGCCCCGATACTGAGCATGCCCCCCTTGAACTGACCCCGGATCGTTGCCTATAAAGGAATCTTTGCGGGATCGACCGCAATGCGGATGTGGCGGAATTGGCAGACGCGCCAGGCTCAGGACCTGGTGGGAGTAAAATCCCATGGAGGTTCAAGTCCTCTCATCCGCACTGCACGTAAGGACTTAGGGCGAGAGCTCTAAGTCCTTTTTTGTTGCCCCCCGCCAAATGCACGACGGGTCCTGTCTGGCGTCTTCAGTCTGCGCCTGTTAAGGCAATTGATTTGATGCCGTTTCTATTCCGCGTTTGGGGCTGGGGAAGGCTTCCCGGCGGAGGCCGGCGTGATCCACTACTCTTCCGCCCTGAAGGGGCCAAAACAAATCAGCCCAGGGCAGAGCGTCGCGGCGACAGCCGCAGAGCGACGCCCTGGGTACGGGTTCGATTCAGCACGGTAGCCCTGAAAGGGCGAAACAAATCGGTTCATCCCGCACGTATCGTTCGTCAGCTCATAACCCAGGGCGGCGCTACGCGGCTACGCCGCTCCGCTGTGCCCTGGGCTGATTTGTGGCTGCCCCTACGGGGCGAAAA
>JAPLNJ010001024.1 GCA_026692885.1 Planctomycetota bacterium
CTACCTGCACGACCAACTGTCGCTCGTCACGAACGAGGTAGGCGGCCAGCTTCTGCCAGTGCCCGTCGAAGGCTTGATCGTTTCGCCTTTGAGCGTCAGCCCCGCGTCCTTGTCGCTCGGCTCCCTCAAGCCGGGCGAGATCGTGCAGAAGCGGTTGGTCGTACGTGGCAATAAGCCATTCCACATCCTGGGCGTGACGTGTGAAGACAACGGATTCCAATTCGCGCCGGCCGATCAGCTGGCCAAGACGCTGCATTTCGTGACGTTCGAATACAGGGCGGGGGACCAGTCGGGAGCCATCGCCCGGACGATCAGAATCGAAACCGACTTGGGCCGAGGCCTCTCTGCTGAATGCGTGGCCACCGTCACGGTGAAGCCGGCGTCCTAGCGTCAGACGGCGTGGTCGTGCTTCGGCGAGGTGCTGAGCTTGGCTGGCTGGAAACTTGTGATGGCGGGTCACGGACTTCACATCCGATGGCTCGCCAGCCGCGCAGGAAACTTGGCGATACACGGTCGGTGTGCCGTCGGCTTTCCAACGACTATTTCGCGAACAAATCTTGGGCATCAGCGTCGCGTCAGCAAAAGTGCGGTTGCTCAGGGCACGGCTGATGCTCCGTGAGCGGCTGACGCGTCTGTTCGGCGACGAATCCGCGCAGGTTACGCCGCACGAGCGTCACGCCTCTCATTTCGGCGTCCAGTGTTCGGGAACCTGAACTGCCACGACTTCCCCCTGCACGCACACTTGGCCGTTGGCCGAGACCGACACGCTGACCACGACTTTGCGGCCTTGGAACTCCTTGATCCGACCGCGAAGCTCCAAGGGTACGCCCAGCGGCGTGGGCCGGAGATAATCGACATGCAGCGCGGCAGTCAGGAAACGAAGCGGCGGCTGCGTATCCATGGCCCGCTGCTCCGCCCGGTACGCCGCTGCCGCCGCCGCGCCCGTGCCGTGGCAGTCGATAATCGAGGCCAGCAGGCCCCCGTAGACGTAGCCCGGAATGGCCATGTGGTATGGCTGCGGCTGGAAGACGGCCACCGTTTCCTCGCCGTCCCAGCGGCTTTTCAGTTGCAGACCGTGTGGATTCAATCGGCCGCAACCGTAGCAATGGCTCAGTTCGTCCGGATAGTAGTCCTGAAAGGCTTTCTCAGTCACTTGGCTTCCTCCGGTTGGCCCCCTCCCACGTCCGAGAACTTTTTCGCCAACATGATACCATGCCAGCCGAACAGCATCAGTAGCATTAACACAAACAGCCCCGCCCGGACGACGTTAGACAACAGGAACGGCACCTTCTTGCGTTTCAGACGCCGCAGGATCGGCAGGCTGTAGACCAGTTCCTGCAAGGCGCCGAAGGGGCAAGCCCACCCGCAGACCAGCTTGTTGCCCACGATGGCCAGGAATAGAAAGAAAACCAGAGCCACGACAACGGCCAGGACCGAAGGCTGGAGTCCCACCATCGCCTTGAGACGGTGAAGCAAGCGGATTACGACGTGCACGGCAGCAAGTATGGTGCCGGGCACCGAATTTGCTCCGCTGCGAAAGGCCGTGGGAAACGACAGTAACATATTCCCTGGGACGCAATTCTGTAACCGAGCCACTGAACACAAGCAAGACGGGAGACAAGACCGTGGACAAGCCTGACGCCACAGCCCATTTTCGCGGGCCAGAACGGAATAACTGCGCCCAGGCCGTGTTGATAGCCTACGCCAACCATGCTGACGTCGATCAGGGATGCATTCAACGGTTCTCGCAATTCGGAAGGGGGCGCGCCCCTGACGGAGAATGTGGTGCGCTCTTCGCGGCGAAATCCTTGCTCGAAGACGACTCGGCCCGCCGGAGCCTGGAAGAAGCCTTCATTCTCGCTGCCGGCTCGGCTCAGTGTCGGCAGATCCGCAGGCTCGGGCGAATGTCTTGCACGCAGTGTGTCCAGGGAGCGGCCGACGAACTCTTTCTTCGGCTGAGCGAAGGTCAGTCGCTGCGGCGACCAACGACGTGTGACGGTTGAGCGAAGCACCAAACGGAAAGACGCCGACTCGATGCTGGACGAGATGCCCGGTTTCACATACGGAACCAGAATCTGTTCGGGGTTATGGAGCCAGCGGCGAAGTCGATTATCGAGGAAATACCCGCCCCACCAAGGGCACACGCGTGGACCTATCTTCAAACCCTGTCAGTTGATGTCCAAATCGATAACCTGGTACCCCGGCTTGATTTCTTGCCTGACGGGCGTTTCCGTGAGAGACAGATACTTGTCGGGCACGCGGGAACGCCGCACGGGCAGCGGGGCTGCGTCGGATTTGTCTCCGCGTCCACTGGGCCGTTGTCTCGGCGGTGCGCGCCGGTGGAGGCCGATAGATCATGGACCGTCATCTGACCCGGACTCAGCCGTCCCGCGGACCACTCGACGTGATTTGCACCAGGGGCGTGCTCGTCGAGCGGAGCGCCGGCGCAAAGGCCCGTGTCAGTTCCTCGGCCGTGGTCTTCCAACCGATGACCGTGATCCCAAACCGGGGCCACTCTCCCTGGAACGGGCTTTCGGTGAGTGCGTCGAAGACACTTTCGACCAGCACGGGTCCCTCGCCGAAGTCGACGATGCCTTTCAGTCGCAGCACTCGGTCTTGGATCCGTTGAAAGGCAGCGTAGAACTTGGTGCGGTCCGCGCAGCGGCCCAGAATGGAGCAGGTCGCCAGCTCTGCGGGTGGCGATACGGTGGGCGGGGCCTGGCAAGGCAGATGCTGCAGGCCTTGGACGAATTCCCAGGAGACGCGACCGTGAGTGACTCGGACTTGTGCGGCTCGGGGATTCAGGTCGCTCAGCAGGGCCGCCAAACGCTCCGTACCGGCGGCGCCGAGCAGATCCGTCTTGTTAATCACCAGGCCATCCGCCCACGTGACCTGGGCCCGCGATGCTTTCAGATGGGGAAGCACCTTCGTGAAGTTCAGGTCCACCACACACAGGTTCGCCTGGATTTGGAACTGGTTCCGTGTTTGCGGCAGGTCGAAGAAGCTCCCCAGATCGCTGGTCTGCGCTACCCCACTGGCTTCGGCGAGGACCACATCCGGCCGAACGTCGCGGGCGATCGTCTCCAAGGTTTGGACAAAATCCGCCTGGATACACGCACAAAACAGACTGCCACGGCTGATTTCGAAAACATGGTCCGCTGCCCGTTCCAGCAATTGCCCATCGATTCCCAGCGAGCCGAACTCATTGACAATCAGGGCCACACGCTGCGACCGCAACTGCGGTGTGGACAGCAGATGCTTCACCAGGGTCGTTTTTCCGGCGCCGAGGTAACCGGTGATCAGGTACACGGGGATGGGCATACTGGCAGGGCCGAATCAGGTATTAGAGGTTCTCTACTAGTTGACAATGACGAGTATTCACCGCTAGGCTTTCACTGTCAAGATAGGGTGAAGTCGGGAACAAGCCCTGTTACGCCGACGCCGTCGCGGCAGACGACGGCCGCTTAGCAATCCTCAGACCGGGCCTAACAGAACCGTGAACACCAGCGAACTCGATGTCGTTGCGGATTGGGACGACTGCCCTTGCGGGGGACGCACGCTCGACAAGCTCATTCACCCCGCGATTCTGGTCGTGCTCTCGGCAGGTCCGCTGCACGGCTATCGGCTAGTCGAACGACTCAGCGAGTTACCCATGTTTGGGGGACAGAAGCCGGATGCCTCGGGTGTGTACCGCGCGCTCAAGACGATGGAAACCAAGAAGTTGGTGGCGTCGACGTGGACCCCATCGGATGCCGGTCCCGCCAAACGCTCCTATCGGCTCACGCCGGCCGGCGCGCATTGCCTCCGGGAATGGATCACGACCTTGGAGGAATACCGCGAGGGGATCACCGTGCTCCTCAAGGCGGCGCGCAAGGCGGTAGCGGGGTAGGTGCCGCGCCGGTATCGGAACGGTAGACCTGCCTCGGATCAGCACTCTGTTGGAGAACAGTACGATGGTCGCCTCAATTGTGAACAAGGCGTTCGAAGATGGCTGCCTGACGAACGACCAAATCGCAGCCCTCTTCGCGGTGCCGCTATTTTCGGACGAGTCCGCGCGCATCATCGCAGCGGGCCGACGGAAGGCCGAACAAGCCTGTTCGGGCTTGGCGGAGGTCCATGCTCAGGTCGGGCTGAATGTGGCCAGGTGCCCGATGAACTGCCGGTTCTGTTCATTTGCGGCTTGCAACGAGGTCTTCGCGCAGGAGTCGGAATTGAGCGTCGAAGAAGCCGTGGCCCGGGCGCGCCAGGCGGAGGCCGAGGGCGCAAATGCCGTCTACTTGATGATCACCGCCGACTACCCGCTTTCCAAGTACCCAGAACCGTCCCTGGCAACTGCACGCATGAACCCGATGTGTATGGTGCCGCTGCGGGGGCTTCGTTGCTGTGGTCCGAAGCCGGGGCCAATCCGCGCGACACCGATCCTGAGACTGCGGGCAAGCATGGGATGACGAGCGGCGTCTGCCGCGAGCACTTTTTCGAAGCGGGCTGGCAGGTCTTGGATGGACCATCGCGTTGGCTTACCACGACTGCACATTCCTGAGATGTCCACTGCACCACGCCATGTCCGGATGAAAAGGAGGACGTCAACCATGTCATGTAGCCAACATTGCGGTTGCCGAGACTGCCCCCGCTGTCGCCCATCAGAAATGCAGGGCCGCTGGCTGTGTGTTCTCTCGTTGCTGCTGTTCGTCGCCGTCGCGCCGCTGACCATCGTCGCCCGTGGGGCGGAAGAAGACCAGTGCAAACCAGCGGTCGCGCCGCTGCCGGCCAAGCCGGATGAAGCCGGGAAGTCCTCGAAGACGCCCCCGGCCAAACAGCAGGACCGAGCGCCGTCCGTCACAGGCATGATGAGTTATCTCGGCCTGGGCGAAGGCGTGGCGGTCGCGGACATCGGCGCAGGCAACGGCGAGGACACCTGGGTGTTCGCGCGGTTGGTCGGCAGCACGGGCACCGTGTTCGCCGAGGAGATCGGGGACGGCAAGGTAAAGTTATTGGCGAAAGAAGCGGAAAAACGCAGCCTGTCGCAAGTCCGGGCTGTGTTGGGCCGTGCCGATGATCCCTGTCTGCCGCCCGGCGCGGCGGACTTGGTTTCGATGCGGCTGGTGTACCACCATTTCACCAAGCCTCGCGAAATGCTCCGTGGGATCTGGCGGGGCCTGAAGCCCGGCGGGCACTTGGTGATCATCGACAGAAACCTGGGTACGCTGCGCGACTGGGTGCCGCGTGATGCCCGGGGCGACAAGCACTATTGGATTGCGGAAACGACGGTGGTCCGCGAGGTCCGGGAGGAGGGCTTCGTGTTCGTAGCCTGCGCGGAGAAGCAAGCCCAGATCGACGACTCGTTCGTCTTGGTCTTCCAACGCCCGAAGGACGGTGCGGAGCCCGGTCGTGACCCGGACCAGTTCCTCTCTCTGCCGCTCGAACAGACGGTGCAGGGACTCCGTCCTGAGGGTCACCCGTACCAACGGCCGGTCTTCGTGGCGCTCGGAGAATCGCGACGGATGATCCCGCTGATCCTCAAGAACTCCTCAGGTCCTGGACTGGAGATCGTGCTGGAGGAATGGGCCACGCAGAAGGACGAACGACCGCCGCTGCCGGACGGGCTTTCCTTTCCCAGCGTCCTGACAGAGAACGGAGATCCGCATCTGGGACCGGAGCCGATCGACGCGGTGTTCTTCCTCGACAGCTTCCATCTGCTGTTCCACGGCAAGACGTTGCTGGCAAAGTTGCACGAACGGCTCGCGCCGGACGGCCGTGTCTACGTGTT
>JAPLNJ010001025.1 GCA_026692885.1 Planctomycetota bacterium
GGCCGGTGAAGGAGTCTTGTGAGCGAGATCGCGAACGCAGCAATACCCCTCCCTTCCCCAGCCTGCCGCCGGAGGCGGCAGGCTGGGGAAGGGAGGAAGGCGGTGAACGTCGGTCGCGATCTCGCTTACAAGACTTCTCTCGCCGTCCAGGCGAGCTGGACGGGGTCGTTTTCGAAACTAAGACAGTCGAATTAGGGCGTTGCCCTGGGCTGTCATGTTGCGCCTCTTTGGGGCCATATCTGAAACCACCGCCGACTCAGGCGGGAAGGCGCGGTGATCCGCAGTGGTAATCCCTGCAGGATGGCCAGCCCATTGGTGCTGGCCACGCGATCGGCCGTGGCATGGTCACACCACCGGGCCACCCGGCGGTACGCCTCGGCCATCTTCGGCGGGCGTCGCTTGACAGAGTGGCCGTCCGAACCCAGGACGTGAACAATCCCACGCCGGAACCAGCTTCTCAGCGCCCGCTCGTCCCGGCGACTTGCGGGTTCAACAATGTTGTTAGCGGAAACTTGCACCAAGCAACCAGCCTCGATCAGGTCTTCGATTGCGCCCGGTTCGTGCAGCAGCTCCGGCCTGCTTTCGGGATGAGCCACGATCATGCGTACCCCCGCAGCCCACAGACGACGGACACTTTCACGGAGATCCACAAACAGCCCGTGCGGCATTTCGACAAGTAAGTACTGCTGACGATCCGCAACGCTCAGGAGATCGCCTCGCTGCCACAGGGACTCCAGCTGGGGCTGGACCATCACCTCGGCACACGGAAAGACCCGCAGCGCAACATCTGCCTCGCGCAACGTCTGGGCGAGTCGCCGGGCAGCATCGCGAATTCGATCCGGCGTCACGGCCGGCCAATGTTCATTTTGGTGTGCCGTGGCAGCTACCATACGGGTCCCTTCCTCGTACGCGAGGCGACACATCGCCAGTGCTTCCTCGTCCGTGCGCGGGCCGTCGTCCAGGCCAGACAACAGGTGGCAGTGCAGGTCGACCAAGGGAATCATTCTTCCTGGCCATGCAGGGCCAGTGCGCGATCGAAGTCTTCTTTGTGAATGTCATCCGCGTTTTCGTCGCCATCGCCGTAACCGTCGCCATATCCGTAGCCATATCCGTAGCCGTAGCCGCCCGCACCACCGGACTCCACGCCATTGACGACCACACCCAGGGCTGTTGCGTCCAAGGTATTCAAGATCTCCTTGGCACGTTCGGCCGTTGGCCTGCCGTGTTTGGAAAGGCGTACGGTCAACAGGACGCCGTCCACACGGGGCGCGACGACGGAGGCGTCGGTGACGGGCAGCAGCGGCGCGCTGTCGACCAGCACGTAGTCATATTGGTCCCGGAGCAGATTCAGCAACTCCGGGAAGCGCGGCGAGGTCAGCAGTTCCGCCGGGTCGGGGGGTAGAGGACCGCAAGGCAGGATCCAAAGATTACGGATTTGGCTGTCTTGGATCGCATCGGCCAATTCTGCGTCCCGGGCAATCACGGAGGCCAAGCCCACGCGCGGCGACACCCCGAAAATCTTGTGTTGGCGGGGCTTACGGAGGTCGGCATCGATCAACAGCGTGCGTTTCCCCGATTGAGCGATCGAGACGGCGACATTGGCGGTGACCGTGGATTTGCCGTCGCCCGGATTCGGGCTGGTGACCTGAATGACCTTGTGCCCCTCGCCGACACTGCTGAAATAGAGTGCCGTGCGTATGGCGCGGTAAGCTTCCGCACCTGCCGATCGTGGCTGGTAGTAGGCAAACAGCATGGGATCCAAGGCCCCGTTGGAGGCGGCCCGGTCGCGCGCCGCCTGATCGACGGTGAGCAGCGGGATGTGGCCGACGACTGGCAGACCGAGTCGCCGACGGATCTCCTCTGGCGTCCGGAAACTCTTGTCCATAATCTCGGCCAGGTACGCCAAGCCGATTCCAGCGAGGACCCCCAAGAAAGCCGACGCTGGAAAGGTGAGCAAGGCGTTGGGAGAGACTTTGCGGCCCATCCCGGCGGGAGCAATAATGCGGGCGTCGAAGCCCCCATAGTCCTTGATCATGCTGGCCTCCTGCAAGCGTTTGACCAGTCCGTCATACAGCACCTGCGTGCGTGTGATGCTGTTGCGGAAATCCGCGTCTTGGATCTCATAACTGGTCAGTTCCCTGGCCGTCTCATGCTCGCTCTCGAAGAGTTCACTCAGCACTTGTTCGTAGGTCTGGATGCGGTCGAGTTCCAACCGGAGATACTGCACGTACGTCTCGACCAGATCCGATGTCATCGAATCTCGGGTCTTGCCAGGCCCATCCGCGGCTCGGCTATAGGCGGCTGACGGCAGCGCGAAGAAATTGCGGGTGGCCGCAATTCGTTGACGCACCGCCAGGACCTGCGAATGGTTCGGGCCGTAGTTCTCCAGCAACGTCTGTTCTTCAAGCAACAGCGGAAGCAACTGGTTCTTCAAGGTCGAAGACGCGTTGCGATCGGGATGCGAGGAATCGGCCTTGCCGGACAGGTCGGAGACCAATGCGACCAATTCCTCGTAGCTGCGACTGGCGGCTTGGGCGTTTTCGATGGTTGCCAGTTGCCCTTCGAACTCTGCGCGTCGAAGCAGCAACGCCGATCTCTGCGATTCAATCTGGGTCAGCCGCTCCTGACGCGGATTGACGGCTTCCTTGCCCTTCCAGATCATCGGGGATTTCTCACGAAACTCGCGATAGGTCGTTTCCTTCTTCGTCAGGTCGTTGTCGAGGACGTCCCGTGCCTCCGTGATGAGATCCACCGTGTCGTCACTCATGTTCCGATAGGTCTCGTCGAGAAACGCCTTGTAGCTGTCCAACACGGCGTTGACGACGGTGCCGCACTCACTGGGCACCGTTCCGCGGAACGAAAGCCGCAACACGCTGTTCGGGTTGCCATCGGATTCCTTGGAAGCACGCTCCACAGCAAGCTTGGCGATGATCGCATCGGTCAGGTCGCCTTCCTCATTGACGAAAGACTTCAAGGCTTGAAGGTTGGCCTGCTTGACCGCCCGTTCCACGATCAGTGGGCTGCGAATGAGGATGCGGTGGGTGGTGACGTAGTCTTCGAAGTGAGACATACGCATGGCCTCACCCGTGACTACATCGGGGCGTTTCTTGACAACGAGGATCTGCGCTTCGGAGCTGTAAAGGGGTATGGACCTGACGTAGTAAAGCGACCCCAGCACCAGCCCGACCACTGTGCCCAAGGCGATCAAGGACTTGCGCCGCCAACCGATCCGCACGAGATCCAACAGATCAACGTAGTTGGACAACCCTTGCGATTCGAAGGTTTCGGACTCGGGTCTCGGTAGACTGTGTGTCATTCCAGCCGTTTCGTCAGCGCGGACTTCGTCCCCGTGGGTTGCGCCAGCGTGTCGCAATCCATTCGGTCGTGTGTTCGGCTCCGTGCCATGTTCAGGTCCTCTTGACCCTAGGGCAGCCTGCTCAGGCCACCACGTGCAGCCCCCACCTGTTTCACAGCCGTTTCGGCGGGGACAGACAATCGACAACTTCGACGCTACTCAGGAACGGCCGAGAAGTAACTTCGGCATGTGCCTTTTCGCCCCTCACCCCAACCCTCTCCCCGGAGTACCGGGGCGAGGGAGATATTCTTCGGCATTACTCAGTTCAGCTCGACGACCGCAAAATCGTCCAATAGCACGGATGCGCCACGTTGAATGAAATTGACTTGGACGATTAGACGTCTACCGGATGACGTGCGCAGGATCGTTCCCTCCAGTCCGGCGAGCGGCCCGCTACGAATCCGCACCTTCGCCCCAGGTCCCAAGCGATCCTCAGGCGTGATGGGGGCACCCGAGGCAATCAGTTGCTCAATTCGCCGCAGATCTCGCCAAAGTCCGTCCTGGTCCTTGACCACCAGCGGTTGAACAATCCGGCGAGTTGCCAAAGCCGTCAAGCGTTCCAGTTCATCGGCCAACACGAACACATAGCCGGCGAACAGGGGCACATGCGACGTAACCGTGCGCCCCCGAATCCGAAAACGCCGGGCGACGAGCGGCAGATAGAACGGAACTTGGCCATCGAGCAACTGCCTCGCCAAACACTTCTCCTGACGCGGACGCGTGTGCATGACATGCCACCGACGCTCTTCGCCCACCAGTTCCTTCGTGTCGTGTTCCTCTGTGTTTTGGAACAGGAAGTCCGGATAGACGCTTTGTTCAGACTGAAGCACTGGCATCAGAACAGCCCTCTTCCCACTCGTCAAATCGCACCTTCGAAGGACAACGCGGTTATCCGTCATTAACAGTCGTTTCTTCCCAGAATTCCGAATATGCCCAGATTAACAAGAGTGTCGGAAGTGTCAATAGGAGAGATGACGAAACTGGGAGGTTTAGAATTGCCACTCTGGGGCCTTGATCATAAGGTGGCGCAAAACGCTAGCAGCAGGGGGGCAGGGTGGCTGGCGGCAGAGTGCAGCGATGCCCCAGAAACCGGGTACTGGGGCTTCGCTTAGGCTCAGCCGCCCGAAATCAAGGATGACCGAGTGGCCCCTGGGGCACCCCTGATCGTGATCCACAAGTTGTCGCCCCAAAGGGGCAGCCGCATAGCAGCCCAGCCCAGCAGAGCGGAGTGGCGTAGCCGCGTAGCGCCGCCCTGGGTTATGAGAGGATTGAGCACACCAGCCCTGAAGGGGCACTGCTGTGAACATGTTGGTAACCCTCGTTCCCAGGTTCTGCCTGGGAACGCACTGCATTGCCGGCTCCGCCGACCGTCTTGCGAGGCAGAGCCTCGCGTCCAGTTGTTTACGAGGCAGAGCCTCGTAACCAGAACGATTCACGGGTCTTGGACTATGCAAAGATGTTCACAGCAGTGGCCCTGAAGGGGCGAAACAAGCCTTGGTCGCATCGGACGAACGATGCGTGCGGGATGAACCGATTTGTTTCGCCCTTTCAGGGCTACCGTGCTGAATCGAAACCGTACCCAGGGCGTCGCTCTGCGGCTGTCGCCGCGACGCTCTGCTGGGCTGATTTGTGGCTGCCCCTTTGGGGCGGAAGAGTAGCGGAAGACGCCGGCCTCCGCCGGGAGGCCTTCCCCAGCCCCAAACGCGGAATAGAAACGGGATCGCCTCAATTGGTCTTGACCTGCACAAACTGAACACCCCATGTCCGCCCCCTCTTTCAGTAGGCTCCAACGGGGAGCGCCTCGCCAGCGGCTCACCCTTCGCGATCCACCACCTGCAAGCGGGCACTCAGTCGCAGTTAAACGAGCCACCCGAGGACGCGTTCCCCGTTGGGTCGAGGTTAAACGATCATCGGTCAATCCTGGCCGCGGCAGAACCAGGTCACTTCATCTGCGGGATGGACGCCCAGTAGTAGAGGTGCGGCCTGCCGGACCGCTCGGGGCAGAGCAGGAAGGACGGGATGGGCAGTCGCCGCAGGAGGCTCGCGGGGATACCGACCGCCTGGGCCGCCAGCCGGAGGGTTGCCTGATCATCGCGGTCCCCGCCGAGCAGTTCGAAGATCGACCGCTCCTCCGGGTAACGCACGATGTCGACCTCCTCGTCGGGCTTCAGGCCGGCGGCCTGCTTGGCCGCCGCCAGGGCGTCGTTCAGAGTGCCCAGTTCGTCGACGAGACCGAGCTTCTTCGCCTGCCGGGCGGTGTACACGCGGCCTTCGGCCAGGGACGCCACCTGCTCCGGCGGCAGGTTCCGGCATTGGGCCACCTTGCCCACAAAGTCCCGATAGCATTCCTCGACCATTTCGGTCAGGACTTTTCGTTCGGCGGGAGTATACGGCCGATCCAGTTCCACTCCGCTGAGGGCACCGCGACCGATGAACTCCTCGTGGACACCCAGTTTCTGGAACAAGGCTTGGGTCACCAGCTTGCCGCCGATCACACCGATGGAACCGGTCAGCGTGTCGGGCTCCGCGTAGATCCTGTGCCCGGCCACCGCCGTGAAGTAGGTGCCACTCGCGGCCACGCTGCTCAAGCTGCTGATAACCGGCTTCTTCTGCCTGGTGCGCATGGTTTCCTGCCAGATCAGGTTGCTGGCAGTGGCCGAGCCACCGGGGCCGTCGATGCGGACGACCACCGCCTTGACACTCGGATCGTCGGCCAGTTTCCGTAGCAGCTTGCTGATCGTGGTCGAACCCTGCGTCTTCCCGCCCGTGAGGCTGTTACCGCTCTTGCCGGTGGTGATCTCGCCGGTCTCATAGACGACCGCGATCTTCTTCTTGCCGGCGGATTTCTTGGTCTTGCCGCCGCCCGCGAAGAGCTTCATGAGATCCATGATCCCGGTGATCTCTTCCTGCTGTTTCTGCTTATAGTTGGTGACCACCTTGAGGCCCGCGGGGGCCTGCAGCGTCTTTTGCAGTTCGTCCTCGAGATGGGCGGCTTGGACGACCATGTCGACCAGTCCGGCTTGTTGGGCGGCCGGGGCGGTGAATACGCCGTGATCGATCAGTTGCTTGACCTGCGGTGCCTCCAGGTGGCGTCCGGCGGCGATGGTCTCGACCAGCGCGTCGTAACGATCGTCTACCAGAGCTTGGTAGTTCTCGCGGACCTCCAGGCTCATGTTCTCATGCGTAAACGGTTCATAGGCCCCTTTGCACCGGCCCATGCGCAGCACGTCGAACTGCAGCCCCAGCTTGTCGAGCAAGCCCTTGTAGTGCTGAATGGCCACTCGGGGGCCAAGGATTTCCAGGTCGGTGCCCTCTGGCATGTAGATCTTGTCGCACGCCACAGCCACCTGGTAGGCACCCGATTCGGCGCCACTGTGCAGCTCCGCGTACACCGGTTTGCCCGCCTTGCGGAGCCGCTCGATCCCCGTGCGGAACTCATGGATGCTGCCTGGTGCCGGAGTGAACTCGTCGAACTTCAACCAGACAGCGGCCACGCTTTTGTCTTTCGCAGCGGCGTCGATCCGTTCGATCATCTCGAACAGGGTGGCCCGATCTTCCTTGAGAGAACTCAGTAGGCCCAGTAAGCCGGCCGAGTCGGCTTCTTCAGGGTACTCGCCGGAGAGCGTGAAGCGAACCACCGCGAGCGGTTTGGTCGCATCTGCCGCACGCGCGAGCGGCAGCCACAAACAGAAGCTGCCCACCAGCCAACTCAGCCGCAGAACTCGTTGCATGGCCTGTTCCCTAAAAGGATCGATGTGACAACACAGGGGGTCGCGGCTAAACGATAACGCAGGCAGCTGCCTTTTCCAACCGGGCTTATTGAGTCCTAGCACCAAACGGTTTTCGAGGTTGTCGGTGTCAAGAATGGGGTTTTACGGTTTCGCACAGACGGACCGCTGGCTGGGGTCAGACGTACAGATTTCAGTTTTCGCGGGCAGAAGGCTTTCCCTGTGCTTGGGCACACGACCGCGAAAACTGAAATCTGTACGTCTGACCCCTTGTCTTTCTCATGTTTCACGCGCAAGGGCCAAATACCGTTTGGTGCTAGGTTGCCAATGGCATGGGAGGGCGAGGGGCCCAGTGGGCACCCCGCCGAGCCGGAGCGGGCCGTCAAGGACGGTCCACGGCTCCGCGGGAGCGTCGCCCTCCCAATCCACGTTCTCCCGTTTTCCATTGGCAACCTAGGACTCAATAGAGCGACCGAAGAAGCCACCGTTGGCACTCGCTTTTCTGCCCCTCACGCCACCTTGGCCCGTTGAAAACCTGAACTTGACTGGCAGACTGCGTGCCTGGCCTAAGCCCGGATTACTCATGCTCCTGTAGGCCGAAACAAGTAACCGGAAGCAGTGCCGGAACTTCGGTCGCTTCCGGCGTGTGGAGTCTGCACCAAGCGGGTTCTTCCCACAAGCGACAGTTACGCCGTTCCGGCACAGCCTTGCGCGACCTCGTTCCGGCCTACATAATCCGGCCCAAGTGCAACTTTCTTTGCGATCTTCGCATGGATGGCAGAGCCAGAGCACAGATGTTTTTCCTCTTCGGTCTTCATCCGTGCTCTGGCTCTGCCATCCGTGCGTGTAACAAAACCTGGCAGACACAGACCGCGAGTCAATACGACATCTTAAAGCGGCCACCCCCACCCTCTCCCCGGACAGATCGTCCCACTTTCTGGGATGGATGGGGGACCTAGGGGAAAGCGATCTCCAGCGTTTCGGCGTTGATCGTAACACTGCGAAATGCCGTCACTGCTAGCTGGTCCCGTCCGAGAAGCTCCCGACGTAAGTCGGTGAAAGCAGGTCCCGCCAACTCCTAACACCGCGGCGCCTCACCGAGTTCCCCCGACTCGTCGGCTGCCCGCCGCATCCGGCGGCGGGCTGCCGACGAGTCGGGCTGGTCGGATATTGGGCGCCGGGTTAGGCACAGGGCGGGAATACTCCCACCGACTTACGTCGGGAGCTTCTCGGGGGCGATCACGACGCTGCTAGCATTTCGCAACGTTATGATCAAGGCCAGCGTTTCTGAATGTTCTTGGCAAAGCATGGGTTGAAGGGACTGGCCGATAGCGGATTG
>JAPLNJ010001026.1 GCA_026692885.1 Planctomycetota bacterium
GTGGAAAAAGGGTTTGGTCACTAACAGCGGCCCCACCACCTCTATTCCCCTTCGCCGCATTCACCGCCGCCGCAGGCGGCGGTGAATGCGGCGAAGGGGACGGGGTGTGGTTGCGGTACGCGGCCTTGGTTTTCAAACCTCTTGTCCACTGGGGCAAGCCCAGTGGGGATGGGCGGTGACGCTTAACCTCGTACCATTCGGGGCGAGCCCGGATGGGGACCCGACATGCCAAGCTGGAACAAAAGCCGGACCCGATTTCACCATGGCCAGGATTCTTTGGGATACAATTTTGCGCGGGCCACCCCCGGCCCCTCTCCCCGGAGTACCGGGGCGAGGGGAGAAGGCCGGGTCGACGCCATCGGCCCGTTTGGTTGCGGCCGAGCACCGCGAGGCCGCCTGAGGAACTCTGCTACAAGGAAGCTCGCTATGCTGACGCGTCGCGATCCAGTATCCACGGCCCCCGCTGCGAGCGAAGCCAGCGGCAAAGCCCCGGACCCCGCGTGGGCCTGGGCGCCTTATCAACCCGGCCACGTGGAGGACTGGAATCTGCGCCGCGCCGGGCATCTTTTACGTCGCGGCGGCTTCGGCGGTACCTGGGAACAACTCCAGCAGGCGTTGGCCGACGGGGCTCAACGATCGGTCGACAAGCTCCTGAACCCGGACGCTGATGTGGCGGGCTTCAACCGCGAACAGGACCACTGGGAAGTGTCCACCGATGCCGTGGACACTTTGCGGGCTTGGTGGCTGCGGCGGATGCTCCAGACACCGCAGCCGCTGCTGGAGAAGATGACGCTGTTCTGGCATGGGTACTTCGGGATCAGCGCCACGCGGGCGGGCAACCCGGCCATGATGTGTCGCCACGTGCAGCGACTGCGAGACCAAGCGTTGGGTAAGTTCGATGTCCTGCTGGAATCCCTCGTCCAGGATCCCGCGTTCCTGCTGGGACTGGACGCCGGAGCCAACCGGAAAGCCCTGCCTAGCGAACACGCCGCCCGCGTCTGGCTGGAGTGCTATACGGTCGGCCCGGGCGGGTTCAATCCGCAAGATACGCGAGAACTCAGCCGAGCACTGACCGGTTGGTTCGTGTTGCGGGGCGAGTCCCGTTTTGTGGAGCGAGAATACGACGACGGCGAGAAGCAGTTGCTCGGCCGCCGCGGCAAGTTCACGGCGCAGGAAGCGGTGCGTGTCCTGCTCGAACATCCGGCTACGTCACGCTTCGTCGTGAAGAAGCTGTACCGCTGGCTGATTTCCGAGACCGAGGAGCCGTCGGACGCTCTGCTCGCCCCGTTGGCCGAGGCGTTTGCCAAGGACTACGACGTGGCGAAACTGGTGAGTACCTTGTTGCGATCCAACCAGTTCTTTTCGGTCGCCGCCTATCGCTGCCGGATCAAGAGTCCCGTCGAGTTGGCGGTGGGCTTCATCCGCGGTTTCGCCGGCTTCGTGGAAACGGTTCGTCTGGGTCAGGACTTGGCCGGCCTGGGCCAGAACCTGTATCATCCGCCGACGGTGCATGGCTGGCTGGGCGGAGCGGCCTGGGTCAATCCGGCGATGGTGCTGGGACGCCAGAATCTGGTGGCGGCCCTGCTCAGCGAAACGGGTGCCAATGCCGGCAAGCTGGATCCCGCCGCCATCGCGGAAAAGCAAGGTGTCCGCTCGCCCGAGGCCCTGGCGCAATTCGTCGTCGATTTGTTCCTGCAAGGAGATCTGCCGGACAACGTCCGCGTGGCATTGTTCCGCGATGTTCCCAAGTCGTTTACTTCTGCAAGTGGCGAGGCCAGCCGCTGGCTGCGGCAGTTCACGCACCGCCTGGCAGCGTTACCCGAGTTTCAATTAGCTTAGGATCGGCGCATCAATAAGTGTCGCAAACATAGTAGTCGTCACGCTCCGCCGTGACGACATGTCATCACGGCGGAGCGTGATGACTACTTTGAAAACCAGACAGTTATTGATGCGCCGATCCTTAGGACCTACAACCGCAGGAGGAGCCGCCCTTGTCCCCCACACGCCGCGATTTCCTGAAAACATCCCTCGGCACCGCGACACTCGTTTCCTTGGCTCCGACGTTGCCGTCGTTTCTCCATCGCACGGCCCTCGCTGCCGCGCCGCGCCGTAAGGCTGCCGACACGGTCCTGATCGTCGTACAACTGGCGGGCGGCAACGACGGCCTGAACACAGTGGTGCCGTTCGATCGCGACGAATACGGCAGGCATCGCGACACGTTGCGGATCAAGGCCGGCGAAGTTCTGAAGTTCACCGACTCGCTTGGTTTCCATCCGCGTCTGGAGGGCTTTCGGCGACTGTACCAGGACGGTCAGCTGAGCATCGTCCAGGGCGTGGGCTACCCGAATCCGCACGGCGGCCACTTCGAGTCGATGCGCTACTGGCAATCCGCTCGTCCGCATGACGCCAGCCGTCAGACCGGCTGGCTAGGACGTGCCATCGACGCCTTGGCGGCACCCGACGATCCGACGGTGCCGGCCGTCTTTGTGGGCGACACTCCCCAGCCCTTCACCCTCAATACCGAGCGATCGATTGTCCCCTCGTTGCGTTCCCTGGACGACGGGCTGCTACGGACGCCACCGGGAGCCGGCGACTCCGCGCAATATCGCCGCCGCCTCGCCGACGCGGCAGAACTACCCCGAGCCCAAGCTCAAAATCCGCTGCTCGACTTCACCCGGCGCAGCACCCTGGCAGCCTACGCCAACGTCCAGCAAGTCGAACAAACAGCCCAGGCCCGCAGGGCGGCGCGGGCTGGCGAGTACCCGGACATTCCGCTCGCCCAGATGTTCCGCACCGTGGCGCAACTGATTCGCGCGGATCTCGGCATTCGGATCTACTACACGGAACTGGGCGGCAACGAGCCAGGCGGATTCGACAACCACGCAGCGCAACGTGACAACCACGCGGCCCTGCTGCACCAACTGTCCCAGTCGGTCACCGCACTAGTCGACGACCTGAAGCAGGACCAACTGCTGGATCGGGTACTGCTGATGACCTTCTCCGAGTTCGGACGGACCTTGGCAGAAAACGGCCGCCGCGGCACCGACCACGGCTCCGCCGCACCGATGTTCCTCGTCGGCGGCAAGGTCAAGGGCGGCCTCGTCGGTCCGCATCCCAGCCTGACCGAACTGGAGAACGGCGGCCCCAAGTCCCACACCGACTTCCGCCGCGTGTATGCCACCGTCTTGAAACGTTGGCTGGGCCTCGACAGCCAACCCATCCTAGCGGACGAATTCGCCCCGCTGGATTTGATCGCATGACGGCGAACGTGCTCGTAGCCCTACAGGAAGCATCTGGATTACGCGAAGTCTTTCCACGCCGGTTCCATGACTTCCAGGAATCTTGTGTAACGCTGATACTTCGCCCGATACACCTCCGCCAGATCCGGGTTGGGTTGAAAGACTCGCGTCAGCCGCACCATGGCGGCGCAGGCTGACTGGTAGCTCCCGTACCAACCGACGGCAACGGCAGCGCAAATCGCCGCGCCCAGGGCACCTAACTCGCTGCCGTCCGGCACTTCGACCGGCCGCTGGAAGACGTCGGCCAGGGTCTGCATCCAGACATCACTGCGAGCGGCCCCGCCGCTGGCGCGGATCCGGGCGGGCATGTCGCGCACCTTCAACAGCCGATCCAGATGCGTCCTATGTCCGAAAGCGACGCCTTCATAAATGGCGCGCAAGACGTGCCCGCGGTGATACCAGTCTCGCATGCCGATCAGCGTCCCGGACGCCTCCGACGCGACGTTGGACCCATACAGGAACGGGAAGAACAGTAGGTTCGCGTCCTGCGGGTTCGTCTCCGCGACCAGACGATTGACTACGTCGTAAATGTCTTGCCCTTGCTGCTTCGCCGCCTCGGCTTCGGCCTGGAAGAACTGGGTGAGGAACCATTCCAGATTGCTGGCGGAAGTCGCGCTGCCTTCGATCATCAGGTAGTAGCCGGGGATGCAGTAACGCGAGGTCATGAAGAGTTTGCCACCCGTCACCGGCGTGGTGGATACATACTGGTTGATGCCCCACGTACCGAGGATCATGCCCAGTTGGCTTGCCTCGGTAATCGCCGACGACAAGGTGCAGGCATCCACATCAAACAGTCCGCCCGCCACGGGCGTGCCCTCGGCCAAACCGGTTTGCGCTGCAGCTTCCGCGGTGACGGTACCGCCTATTTCGGCCGAGAGACAAAGCGGTGGCAGTTTTTCCTGCAGCTCTGGAATCCCGAACGCGGCCAGCACTTCGGGGTCATACTGGCCGGTGGCCACGTTCATCAGGCTCGTGCCCGACATGTCGGTGAGTTCAGCGCGCGCCTCACCGGTCAAACGGAGTCGGATGAAGTCCTTGCACATCAGCACCCACCGGGTTCGCCGGATCGTATCTGGCTCGTGCTCCCGCAGCCACGCGAGCAACGCGTTGGGCTGGCCGGGCCAGAGCGTCTGCATCGTCTTGGCCTGCACGCGGCGGTCGACGCCGTCGGCCAGCCACTGTCGGACGATGGTTCCTGCGCGCGAGTCGGCGGAGTAAATGGCATCGCGCACCGGCTGGCCTTCGGCGTCGACCAGGTAAATCCCGTTGCCATGGCCCGTGCAAGCCACAGCGGCGATGTCCCGCGGGTCGATGCCGGAGTCCGCGATGACCTGCTTCACGGCTGCCGCTGTAGCCTGCCACAGTTGGTTCGTGTCGAACTCGACCCAACCGGGCTGCGGCGAGCGGCTATCGCTCTTGCTCGACGCTACCGCGACTTCCCGGCCGTCCCGCGTGAACAGTGCCGCCTTGGCCACCGTGCCGCCGTTGTCGATGCCGAGGAGGTATTGCTTATTCATAGACAGTTCCAGACGTCTCCCCTCGCCCCGGTACTCCGGAGATCGTCCAGCTTTTAAGGGGTGAGGCGGGAGTGGGTTAGGTAAAAAAGTGACCTTCGTGTTGTCGACGCTTTCGCACACAATGTGCGGCGATTTTTATTGTCAAACCACACGGAGGTCAGAAAGATGATAGCAGCCGGTACGGAGACAAAAAAGGACACTTTGCTGAGCCGCCGCTAGCGGCGGATTCCCGGGAATGGTTGGACCTGGGAGAACGCTTCGGGCCCTCGCATCACGCGAGAATCGTCGAGGAGCAACTCAATCGTTTGGATCGAAGCCTGCTGGAAGAGGCGTATCGGGGAGTCGGTTCGGCGGCCTATCCTCCGGAGTTGATGTTGAAAATGGTGATGTTCGAGACGTTGGAAGG
This sequence comes from Planctomycetota bacterium, assembly GCA_026692885.1. The sequence goes on from JAPLNJ010001026.1 coordinate 5,223, forward strand.
CCGCTGCTCACCGGCTCAGTGGTGTCGGGATACTCGCGACCATCAATCCCTATAATGGTTGGGACGGGACATTCAACCTTCGCGCACGGCCTGGTACGACTTTCGCGATCGGATAGGTACGGTGCTCCAGACGGTACATGCGTCACTGATCCGGCAAGGGATCGAGGAGGGTCTGGTCTCACCGGAGAAAGGGGTCCAGGATGGAACCCCTTTTCGAGCCTGTGCTTCGCGCCATCGGATGGTGAATCGCAAGACGCTTTTCCGGAGGCAAGCGGTGCTGTACGCCGCGGTCGCCGGGAGCCTCTCGGCCGCGCCTCCCGAAGAGCTACCGTCCTGGATGGCAGACACGGGCCTTGATCATAACGTTGCGAAATGC
>JAPLNJ010001027.1 GCA_026692885.1 Planctomycetota bacterium
GCAAAATGGACGGTTCGAGGACGCCACCGCGGCGGCCGGCCTGGGGGACAAAGCCTTTGGCCAGGGCGTAACGGTAGGCGATTTCGACAACGACGGCTTCCCCGATCTGTACGTGGGCAACGTCGGTCCCAATCGGTTCTACCACAACAACGGCGACGGCACGTTCAGCGACGTGACGGCGGTCACCGGCACGGCAGGCGACGCCTGGACCTCAAGTTGTCTGTTGGCCGACCTGAACGGTGACACCCTGCCCGACCTGTACGTCGTCAACTATCTGGGTGGCTCGAAAATCTATACCCGCACATGTGAGAAGGATCAGCCGGTCCGGTGTGCGCCGCTGGACTATCCCGCTGAACAACACCGGCTGTACATGAACTTGGGGGATGGGCGATTTGAAGATGTTACCGAACGTTGCGGCATTGTGGCGCCGGACGGTCGGGACTTGGGCATTGTGGCCGCTGACCTCGACGACTCCGGGCGGCTCAGTTTGTTCGTGTCGAACGACATGTCCGCCAATTTTTTCTTCAAGAACCAGACTGCCGCGCGTGGCGGACCGCTAGCGTTCTCCGAATGTGCACTGCTGAACGGTCTGGCTTTTGACGCGGATGGGGCTTCCCAAGCCGCGATGGGCATCGCCATCGGAGATGCCAACGAAGACGGCTTGCTGGATCTGTTCGTGACGACCTTTTACCGACAAGCGAAGGCCCTGTACATCCAGCAGCCCGACCGCTCGTTCCGTGAGGAAAGCCGCCACGCGAACTTGCGCGAGGCGGGCTTCTTCATGCTCGGCTGGGGGACGCAATTCATCGATGGCGAATTGGACGGTCATCCCGATTTGATCGTGACCAACGGACACGTGCACGACCCCCGGGACCCCAACATCCCCTACCAAATGCCGCCCCAGTATTTTCGCAATGAGGGCCAAGGCCGGTTTGTCGAACTTCCGGCGGCGGCGTTGGGCGAGTATTTTCGGGGGAAGTATCACGGGCGCGCTCTGGCCCGCCTCGACTGGAACCGGGACGGCTTGGAGGATGTGTGCATCAGCAACATTAACTCGCCCGCTGCGCTGCTGACCAACCGAACGGCCAAGCACGGGCACTTCCTGGGTGTCAGACTGATCGGGGTGACCGGCGATCGAGACGCGATCGGGGCGCGACTACGTTTGACCGCTGGCGGCCACACCTGGGTCCGTCAACTCACCGCTGGCGATGGTTTCCACGCGACCAACCAGCGTCAACTGACGTTCGGGTTGGGAACTGCCGACCGGGTCGACAAGCTGGAGATTACCTGGCCCAGTGGGCGAACGCAGGGCTTTGGTAATCTCCCGGCAGACCGAGAGATCCTGCTGATCGAAGGGCGAGCGGAAACGTTTCCAATGTTCAGCGGAATAGCACCACCGCCGCCCGTTCGGTGACCACGGTCAGCATCGAACTGCTGGGGCTGGCGGCCGAGATCCTCAATCCGCAACCGGAGCAGGCCTTGGTCGTGGCGGATGGCGAGCCCTGTAGCAACGCCCACGAAATAACTTTCCCGTTTATTCTAGGGGTGTCGCGAATACCGGCCGCAACTGGTGAATGCCCCCGGCTTGCCCCTCGTCGTTATACACAAGTTTTCGCCCTGATAGGGGCAGCCACGTAGCAGCTCGAGTTTTCGCCCCGATAGGGGCAGCCACATAGCAGCTCAAGTTTTCGCCCCGATAGGGGCAGCCACGTAGCAGCTCGAGTTTTCGCCCCGATAGGGGCAGCCACGTAGCAGCTCAAGTTTTCGCCCCGATAGGGGCAGCCACATAGCAGCTCAAGTTTTCGCCCCGATAGGGGCAGCCACATAACAGCCCAGGGCAGAGCGGAGCGGCGTAAGCCGCGTAGCGCCGCCCTGGGTTAGGGGAGTATCGGGAACGCCAGCCCTGAAGGGGCGAAACAAGCCTTGGCCCATCTGACGAACGATGCGCGTGAGAGGAACCGATTTGTTTCGCCCCTTCAGGGCTACCGGGATAAAT
>JAPLNJ010001028.1 GCA_026692885.1 Planctomycetota bacterium
CCAGGAGCAGGAGGATCAAGGGATACGATTTTCGGACCACGGCCAGCAGAAGGACATCCTGGCAATCCTCAAGGACCACGGGTTCAACTGGATTCGGCTCCGAGTCTTCGTCAATCCCCAGGCACCGAAGGGATACTCCAACAAGGGATACTGCGATCTGGACCACACGTTGGCAATGGCGGAGCGGATCAAAGCGGCGGGCATAAGGTTCCTGCTCGACTTCCACTACAGCGACACCTGGGCCGATCCTGGGCATCAGGTCAAGCCTGTGGCCTGGACCGATCTGCACGGGGCCGAACTTGAGAAGGCAGTCCACGACCACACCCAAGACGTGCTGGCGGCATTGAAGAAGCAGGGCACAGCCCCCGACATTGTGCAAATCGGCAACGAGATCAGCAACGGATTCTTGTGGCCGGATGGCGAGGTATGGAAGTCCGGGAAGTGGGACGTGTTCTGCGGCCTCATCAAGGCGGGGATCGCCGGGGCCAAGGAAGTCGATCCCACGGTGAAGACCATGATCCACTTGGCCTGGGGCGGTCAGAATGCGCAGTCCAGATCGTTTCTGGACAAGACGCTGGCCCAAGGCGTCGAATTCGACATCCTCGGCCAGTCCTATTATCCCAAGTGGCACGGGACACTCGACGACCTGAAAGCCAACCTGACGGATTTGGCGGGTCGCTACAAGCACGACATCATGGTGGTTGAATACTCGGTGCCGAACATCCCGGAAGTCAACGACACTGTGAAGAACCTGCCGGGCGGTAAAGGACTGGGCACGTTCATCTGGGAGCCGACGAAGTGGGAAGGGCCAGCGTTGTTCGACGGCACGGGGAACACGAAACCGGAGATTGACGTGTACTCGAAAATGGTCGAGGACTACGGTCAGAGGGACCGCTGACGACTGCCACCAGGGAGCGAGACTATGGCCCAGAACAGAATCACGATCATCCCAGGAATCCACGGCAAGCGAACTCGTGACGGCAAGGTCAGCGAACCGGACATTTACTGGGTTCTCGAAGAGTGGCTGGACCGGCACCCGGAAGTCAAAGGGCGAGAAAAGGACATTCGTATTGTCCGTGGCCGCTGGACCACGGACGATGGCCTGAGAACTGAAGTCATCATGGTTTCAATTGTCGCCGGGGATGACATCATCGGTTACGATCCCGAACAGGACGCCGACATCTACGAATACTGGAAGGCCGAGCAGCGGTATTGGGAGCAGGCATGATGCCCTGACTACCCCACAGGAACGATGCGTCCCATGCTACAAATTCTGATCGTCTACGACACCACCGAGGGCCAGACCCGCAAGATCGTCCAGCACGTGGCTGATGCGGCGACCGGCCTCGGCCATCAAGTTGAACTGCACGAGATCCGCAGGCTGCCCAGGGACTTCACGGTAGGGCGATTCGATGCTGTCATCGTCGGTGCTTCGATCCACATGGGAAAGCATTCCAAGCGATTGGCCCAATTTGTCGGCAAGCATCGGGCAGATCTGGGCACCACCCTATCGGCTTTCTTCTCGGTCAGCCTTTCCGCTGCGGGCACCGAGTCGGAACGGATGCAGGCCGAAAAGTACGTCGGCGAGTTTCTGGCTCAAACCGGGTGGAATCCGCAGATGACGGCGACGTTTGGCGGCGGCTTGCATTACCGGGAATACGGCTTTCTGAAGCGGTGGATGATGACGAAAATCGCCAGGGACGCAGGCAAGGACACGGACACGTCACGGAACCACGAGTACACGGATTGGACGGCCGTGGACCGGTTCGTGAATGATTTGCTGGTGAGTCTTGGAACCGAGGGGCAGAAGTCATGATCAAGCGTGATCTGCTGACCTACCACCACACCCAGAAGGCCCCGTGGTTCCTGCTGCTGTTCGCCTTCGCTGCCCTGTTTTTCACGCTGGCCTGGACGGAACGGGGCGAACCCGCCTTGCTGGTCATCTTCCCGCTGTCGGGCCTGATGATGGCGGTGTTCGGGTTCTGTTTTCAGCACTTGACCGTGGCTGACGAGGGCGATTGGCTTGCCATCCGCTTCGGCCCGTGGCCGCTGTTCAAGAAACGCATCCGGTACGAGGACATCCGTGAGGTGGAGGTCGGGCGCACGACGATCCTTGACGGCTGGGGCATCCACATGAGCCTGCGGGGCGGCTGGGTCTGGAACATCTGGGGACGGGATTGTGTCGTCATCCGGCACCAGCGGCGTGTCACCAGGGTCGGCACGGACGATGCCCAGGGCCTGGCCGATTTCCTCAAGGCCCGGACTGGGATTTGAGCCCGGCCTGCAATCATTCAGCGAGGTTAGCCCGATGCCCAATCCGCGAATTGCTCTCTTGGTGCTTTCGGTAGCCGTCCTGGTGGCAGCTAAGACCCACGCCCAATACCACGTCTACTGGGGTGACATGCACGGCCACACCGCCAACTCCGATGGCAAGGGCAGCCTGGACGACTACTTCGCCCACGCTCGTGACGTGGCCAAACTCGATTTCGTCGTCGTCAGCGACCATGACTTTGGGAACGCTGCGCCCTGGCACATGCCCAAGGAAACCTGGGCGCTGACCCAAGACAAAGCGGACCAGCACACGGCAGACGGCAAGTTCGTCGGCATCGCCGGGTATGAATGGACCTCGCAGCCGAAGTATTGGACGCCGGAAGAACCGCTCTTCACTGGTCCCGTCAAGTTCTACAACCACAAGAACGTATACTTCCCAACCAGGGTGGACTACATCTTCAGCGCCAAAGACGCCGCCTACAACAGCCCCAACCTGTTGGCCCAGGCGGTGCAGAAAGTCGGCGGTCTCATTCACAACAACCATCTCGATGGCGGGCCGGAAGGCCGTGACCAATTCGATTACGATCCCGCATACGCCTCGGTGATCGTGAACACGGAGATGTGGCCCGACACGATGCGTTACCAGGGAAAAACGCACGACATGAACATGGAACGAACCGTGCGGGCCTTCCTCAACCAAGGTGGCAGGACGGGCTTCGTCGGCAGCACCGACACCCACGAGGGCAAGCCCGCCGCCAAGACGGCGGTGCTGGCACTGGAGTTGACTCGCCCGGCGATCTTCGAGGCCCTGCGGCACCGGCGCAACTACGCCGTGTTCAACGCCAAGATCGTCCTGGATTTCAAGATCGACGGTCACTTCATGGGGGAAGAAATCGAGATCGCGGGCAAGCCTCGGATCGTCGTGGAGGTCCACGGGACGGACAAGATCGAAGAAGTCGTCATTGTCCGAGATGGCACTGTACTGCAATCCCGTCAGCCAGGAACGCCGAGGGCTCAGTTCGAGTACGTGGATGAGACCTTTGGCGGAAACAGATGCTACTACGTGCGCGTCATCCAGGCCGACAAGGACGAGCACGGGAACCGCTCGCACGCTTGGTCAAGCCCGATCTGGGTGAAGAAGAAATGATGTCCGAGACCCCGATGCAGAGTTCCTCGCAGGCGACAACGCCATGAACGTCACCGTCATCGAAGGCGATCTGCTCGACCAAGCCGTTGACGTCATCGTCAACGCCTGGAACCGCAACATCATCCCGTGGTGGTTGCTGTTGCCGCAGGGCGTGTCCGGCGCCATCAAGAAACGTGGCGGCACCGGTCCGTTCAAAGAACTCCGCAAGCATGGACCGATCCCGCTGGGCGGCGCCGTCCTGACCTCGGCCGGGCGACTACCATTCAAGGCGATCATCCACGTGGCCGGGATCAACATGCTGTGGCGGGCGTCCGAGCGGTCGATCCGAGATTCGGTTCGCAATGCGGTGGCCTTGGCCGCCGAGAAGGGCTACCGCACCATTGCTTTTCCGCTGATCGGTGCCGGGTCTGGCGGCTTCAATCAGGAACGGGCCAAGGCGATCATGCTGGCGGAATTGCGGGACTTGGTCTCGCCGCTGGAAGTGACTGTGGTGGTCTTCCGATGACGGGCGTGACAGCCATGCCGCCAAAGGCCGCCCGGGAGAATCAGCGGTTTTTCGCGGTAGTTAGCCGACGTGCTAGCACGAAAAAGTAACGTCTTGGAGGATTCTTGTCCGGATCGGACGCTAGCTTATGGCGTCGGAAAG
>JAPLNJ010001029.1 GCA_026692885.1 Planctomycetota bacterium
GAGGGTGGAGAGTCTCGCCGCCGCAAAAACTGAAATTTGAACGACTGACCCTGGCCGCTGTTTCCGCCCAGTTTTGCGCGGCTTACGCCGGGGGCTGCTCCCCATGCCGCGAAATGCACAACTTCAAAGACAGGAGCGACGCATCGTGGCCAATGTCCAACTGAAACACCTTGTCATTCCCGCCGGGGGCTTATCGCGACGACATCCTCGGCTTCCGGCTGGTTCTTGCCGTCAGAGTCAAGGAGGATCTTCGTCTGTTGAGCCTGATGCGTCTTCAAGGCGAAAAAGTGGGGTAAGCATCCTGCTTGCCTTTCGATTCACCGCGTCAATCGCAAGCTGGAAGCTTACGCCACCGCAAGCTTATGCCACCGCAAGCTTATGCCACCGCAAGCTTATGCCACCGCAAGCTTATGCCACCGCAAGCTGGAAGCTTACGCCACCGCGAACGTGGTCCGACCCCGGGACCAAGGCGACCGCTCGCTCCTGCCAAAATGGCATCTGGGAAATCCCCTGCCGCCGAAAACGCTGCCGACCACCGTCCAGGACAATCCGTAACCTGTTGCCGAAAAAAGCTTTGCGATTCCAACCGGAGGATTGGCACACCGCTTGCTAAGGTAACGCACTACCATCGCGGCCTGCCATTGTCGCACCGGCCTGCCGCGAACGACGATCACGATTCTTCGAAGCGAACATCCAACGAGTCGTGGCGCTGCTGGCGGCCTTTTCCAGGCACGTAGCGGATGCACGACGGCCCATGACTGTAAGGCAAGCCAAAGGAGAAAATCGAACGTGGCAAAGAAAATGATCTATGAGGACGAGGCGAGGCAGGCGTTGTTGGCTGGTGTGTCCAAACTGGCCCGGGCTGTCCGCAGCACGTTAGGGCCGCGCGGACGTAACGCCGTGCTGGACAAAGGGTGGGGATCTCCGAAGATCACGAAAGACGGCGTGACAGTCGCCGAAGAGATTGAGTTGGACGACCCGAACGAGAACTTGGGTGCGCAACTCGTGAAGGAAGTCGCCAGCAAGACGAATGACGTGGCTGGCGATGGCACGACCACCGCTACGGTGCTGGCGGAGGCTATTTTCCGTGAAGGTCTGCGGATGATCGCCGCGGGGGCCGACCCGATGGCCTTGTCGCGGGGAATTTCCAAAGCAACCGAAAAGGTCGTCGAGGCCATCAAGGGCATGGCGACCCCGATCAACGAGAAGAGCAAGAAAGAGATCCAGCAGATCGCCACCATCGCCGGCAACAACGACCCGTCCATTGGTGATGTGTTGGCGGATGCGTTCGTCAAGGTCGGCAAGGACGGCGTGATTACCGTCGAGGAAGGCCGCGGCAGCGAGACGACCGTGGATTTCGTCGAGGGCATGCAGTTCGATCGCGGCTTCCTCTCGCCGCACTTCGTCACCAACGAGGACGACGTGACGGTGGAGTTGGACGACTGCTACGTGCTGATTTATGAAGAGAAGATTTCGTCCAATAAGAAACTCATTCCGCTGTTGGAGGCCATCAGCAAGTCGAAGAAGCCGCTGTTGATCATCGCCGAGGATGTCGACGGCGAGGCGTTGGCAACGTTGGTCGTCAACAAGCTGCGTGGCATTCTGAGCGTCTGTGCGGTGAAGGCCCCGGGCTACGGCGACCGCCGCAAGGCGATCATGGGCGACATCGGTGTGCTGACCGGCGCGACCCCCATTTTCAAAGACTTGGGCATCGATCTGGAGAGCGTCAAGCTCAGCGATCTGGGGCGGGCCAAGAAGATCAAGATTACGTCGGAAGACACGATCGTCGTCAGCGGTGCCGGCAAGAAAGAGGCCATCTCCGGTCGGGCGGATCAAATCCGTCGTGAGATCGCAGTGACGGACAGCGACTACGACTGCGAAAAACTGCAGGAGCGGCTGGCCAAGCTGTCCGGCGGCGTAGCGGAAATTCACTGCGGTGCGGTGACCGAGACGGAAATGAAGGAGCGTAAAGCGTTGCTGGAGGACGCCAAGGCGGCCACCCAAGCGGCCTTAGAGGAAGGCATCGTGCCAGGCGGCGGCGTGGCGCTGATTCGTGCGGAAAAGACGTTGGACAAGCTGGGCCTGACGGGCGACGAAAAGCTCGGTGCGGAAATCATTCGCAACGTGCTGGATCAACCGCTACGAGCCATCGCGGAGAACGCCGGTCGCGACGGTGCGGTCGTGGTCAATCGGGTGCGTCAGATGAAGAGTCGCAGCGAAGGCTACGACGCCGACAAGGACACCTACTGTGACCTCGTGGCGGCGGGCATTATCGACCCGGCCAAGGTGGTTCGCACTGCTTTGCAGAATGCGGCAAGCGTGGCTGCGTTGTTGCTGACCACGGATGCGCTGATCACGGACCTTCCGAAGGAAGACGGTGAAGGCGAGCACGGCCCAGGTCACGACCACGGCATGGGCGGAGGTATGGGCGGCATGGGCGGCGGCATGGGCGGTATGGGCGGCGGCATGGGCGGTATGGGTGGCATGGAAGGCATGATGTAATCCCTCGACCGGCGAGAACGAGTCGTTCCCGCCGATAAGAGAATAACTCCCTGGTACATTCACTCACTTCACATCAACGGAAGGAATATAAAATGGCGAAGATCAAGATTCGACCCCTGGATGATCGTGTGGTTGTCGAGCCGATGGAAGCGGAAGAGCGGACGGCGGGCGGTATCGTGTTGCCCGACACCGCGAAGGAGCGACCGCAGCGAGGGAAGGTCGTGGCGGTAGGCCCCGGCCGGTTATTGGACAGTGGCGAGCGGGCGACGATGTCGGTGGCTGTCGGCGACGAAGTCATTTACGGCAAGTACGGCGGGACCGACATTGAGGTCAATGGCGAAGAGGTCAAGATCCTGCGCGAAAGCGACATCCTGGCTAAGGTCATCGAGTAGGCAGGGCGTAACAGCCGCAGGTCAGGTCATCAGGCCTGGCACCAATCGGCGGAACACCGGAAATACGTGTCAGGCGCGAGCCTGACCTACAAAGGAGGGTCGTGAACAGTGGCAAAGCAGCTGATGTTTGAAGATCGCGCCCGTGCAAGAATGTTGGAGGGCGTGGAAAAGCTCGCCAACGCGGTCGCCATCACGTTGGGGCCGACCGGGCGCAATGTGATTATCGATAAGTCCTTTGGCGGCCCCACCGTCACCAAGGACGGCGTGTCAGTGGCCAAGGAAATCGAACTGGAAGATCGTTTTGAGAATATGGGTGCGAAGTTGGTGGTCGAGGTCGCGCAGAAGACCTCGGACCTAGCCGGCGACGGCACCACCACCGCGACCGTCTTGGCGCGAGCCATCTTCAAGGAAGGGCTCCGCAACGTCGTGGCGGGCAGCAATCCCATGGCTTTGCGACGCGGCATCGAGAGAGCCGTGGATGCGGCGGTGGTCAAGTTGCATGAGATGGCCAAACCCGTGACCAGCAAAGAGGAAGTGGCCAGTGTCGGTGCGATCAGCGCCAACAACGACATGGAGATCGGCAATCAATTGGCCGACGCGTTGGAACGTGTGGGCAAAGATGGCGTGATCACGGTCGAGGAAGGCAAGAGCACGGAGACGAAAGTCGAATTTGTGGACGGGATGCAGTTCGACAAGGGCTACATTTCGCCGTACTTCATCAATCGTCCGGCCGAAATGGACGTGCTGATGGAAGACTGCTACATCCTGATCCATGAGAAGAAGATCAGCAACCTGCGCGACTTGATTCCGATTCTGGAGAAAACCGGCCAGTCGGGCAAGCCGCTGTTGATTATTGCCGAGGACGTGGACGCGGAGGCGCTCACGCTGTTGGTGGTCAACAAACTCCGTGGCGTGCTGCGTGTTTGTGCCGTGAAAGCCCCGGGCTTCGGCGATCGTCGCAAGAATATGCTGGGCGACATCGGCATCCTGACCGCCGGCACGCTGATCAGCGAAGACCTAGGCATCCGTCTGGAAAACCTGGAACTCTCCCATCTGGGGCAGGCCAAAAAGGTCACCGTCGACAAGAATACCACGACCATCGTGGAAGGCGCCGGCGCCCGAGCGGACATCGACAAACGCTTACAGCAGCTCAACAAGCAGATTGAGCAGACCGAGAGCGAGTACGACAGGGAGAAGTTGCAGGAACGGTTGGCCAAGCTGTCGGGCGGGGTGGCGGTAGTTTCCGTCGGCGCCGAGACGGAAGCCGACATGAAGCAGAAGAAGGCGCGCGTCGAGGACGCGCTCCATGCGACTCGCGCTGCGGTGGAAGAGGGCATCGTTCCTGGCGGCGGCTCGGCCCTATTGCGTTGCCGCGAGGCTGTCGAAAAGGCCCGTTCGTCGGCCCGAGGCGACGAGAAGATCGGCGTGGATGTGGTCCTGCGGGCGTTGGACGCCCCGCTCCGGCAGATCGTCGATAACGGTGGCGTGGACGACGGGGCCGTGGTGGCGGAAGCAGTCGCCGAGAAGCCACTGACATTCGGCTACGACGCGAACACGCGCCGCTACGTCGATATGTTCAAGGCCGGTATCATCGACCCCGTGAAGGTCGTCCGTACGGCTTTGGCAAACGCGGCCAGCATCGCCGGTTTGATGCTGACTACCGAGGTGTTGGTGACGAAGTTCGAGAAGGAAGACAAAGAGAAACGCCGTGCCGAAGGCGCCATCGCCTGACGCAGGCCAGTCGCCGCAGACTTCCCACGTCGGGAAGCCTGCGGAAGCCGGGCCAAGGTAAGTCAGGGGAACGTTTACGCGGGCCACTCCGATGTAGGGTGGCCCGCTTTTTGAAGAGGCGCAGAGGCCATGGCAACGATGGCTGCCAAGCGAGACTACTACGAGGTGCTGGGGGTTTCCCGAAACGCCGCCGAGAAGGACATCGCGACGGCCTACCGGAAGCTCGCCATCAAGTATCACCCGGACACGAACCGGGAGGATCCGGGTGCGACTGAGAATTTCAAGGAAGCCGCCGAGGCCTACGAAGTCCTGAGCGACGCCGAAAAGCGTACGATCTACGATCAGTACGGGCATGCGGGCCTGGAACGGGGTGGCGCCTCGCCGCAGTTCCACGACGTCAGTGATATTTTTGAAGCCTTCGGCGATCTGTTCGGCCTGGGCGATATGCTCGGGGGCCGGCGCCGTTCGCAGCATCGTCGCGGCAGCGATGTGCGTTGCGATGTCGCGTTGACGCTGGAAGAAGCGGCCAAAGGCGTCACCAAGACCATCGAATTCACCCGTAGCAAACGGTGCGTTACGTGTCACGGGTCGGGAAGCCGTCCGGGTTCTTCGCCGCAGCCCTGCCGGCGCTGTGGCGGACGCGGGCAGACGGTGCAGTCGGCGGGGATTCTCCGCGTCCAGACCACCTGCCAGGCTTGCCGCGGCACCGGGTTCTTGATCACCGATCCGTGCGCAACCTGCCGCGGTAGCGGATACGTTCACGACCGGGTGCAGCTGCAAGTCCCGATGCCGGCCGGGATCGATGACGGCATGCGGGTGCGTTTGTCCGGCCAAGGCGAACCGAGCCCTGATGGCGGCCCGGCTGGCGATTGCTACTGTTTCGTGGCGGTCCGGCCCCATCGGCTGTTCCAACGCGACGGCAGCCACTTGATTTTGAAACTGCCGATCAGCTATACCCAGGCGGCGTTGGGCGCTGCGATCGAGGTGCCGACACTGATCGGTCGAGATCAACTGCAAATCCCCCGTGGAACCCAATCGGGCAAGGTGTTTCGACTGGCCGGTAGGGGTCTGGCGAACCCTCACGGTGGTCCCGTGGGCGATCTGTTGGTGCAAACTTATATCGAGGTGCCGGAGAAACTCACGCCGCGCCAAGAGGAACTATTGCGAGAGTTGGCGGAGGTGGAGCAGGCCAATGTCACGCCACACCGCAAGAGTTTCTTGGAAAAACTGACGAGCTACTTCACGGGTGAAGATGAGTCGTGACAGACGAGACAAGTAGTGACCATGTTGAAAACCGCAAAAGACACGATGGATGCCAAGCCTTCAGCGAAAGTGGATACGCCCCAGGACTTGCCGACAACCGCGGCAGAAGCTGTGTTTCTTGACATCGGGACAGCCCTCGGCGAAGAGGTGAACCTGCCCGAGGTCTCCGTCGGGGAAGCGATCGACGGCTTGGCGGTCCTGGAGACCTTGCAGAAGGCAGCCGCGGCGGCACAGGACCGTGAATTGCGGGCCCACGCGGAATTGGAGAATTTTCGCAAGCGTATGTATCGGCAAATGGAGGACGAACGTAAGTACGCGGCCTCACCGCTGGCTTGTGATCTACTGCCGGTTGTCGATAATTTGGAGCGGGCGATCCAAGCCGCCAACAAAACCGGCAACGCCGCCGGGTTGCTGGAGGGGGTCCAACTCGTAACCCAGCAGTTTCAGCGCGTCCTGGAAACACACCACTGCAAACGCATTGCCGCGAAAGGGCAGCCGTTTGACCCGGGTTTGCACCAAGCTATCAGCCAGCAGCCGAGCGACCAGCAGCCAGCGGGGACAGTGCTGGAAGAGGCGCAGTTCGGCTACCAATTGCACGATCGCGTCATCCGGCCATCCCTGGTACTGGTCTCGTCCGGGCCGGCGAACCAGGTAGCAACGCCTGCCGAAGTAACTTCCCAGTCTGATCTGCCAGTCTGATCTGCCAGTCTGATGTGTAGGTGAAGGGCTAGCTCACGCAAACCACCCCTTGCCACTGAACAGGAGAGGATTCGATGCCGACCTACGATTACGAATGTGGAGCTTGCGAGCATACCTTCGAGGTCTTTCAGAGCATCAAGGACCCGCTGAAACGCAAGTGCCCCGCCTGCGGCAAGAGTTCCTTGCGGCGGCTGATCGGTGCCGGCGCGGCCCTAATATTCAAAGGCTCGGGATTCTATAAGACGGACTACCGGAGCGATTCCTACAGCAAAGGTGCTGCCGCCGACAAGAAAGCCGAAGGGGGTTCGGGGGCGGACAGCAAGTCGTCGGGGGCGGACAGCAAGTCGGCGGCGGACAGCAAGTCATCGGCAGACGGCAGATCATCCGCAGACAGCAAGTCGTCTGCGAAAGGGTCGGGCGAAAAGAGCACGAATAGATCCAAGCCGAGAGGGAAGTAAGGTGGCCATCCTCCGTTGTCCCACCTGCGGCCGGGAATTCGACGCCGAGCAAAGCACGGCGCTGCCCTTTTGCTCCTCGCGTTGCCGCTTGATCGATCTGGGACGTTGGCTAAATGAAGAACAACGGCTGCTGGTGGAGCGAGAGGAAGAAGACGAAGAAGGGTGACTTGGAACCAGCGAATCAGGTGCTGTCGGATTGTCTATGTGCTCATCACGCTCTGGGGCTGTGAAGAAGCGTGCGAACACGATTCACGGTAGGGTGGGCCAAGTACTCGCGGCCCACCCATTCTAAGAAAATGGCCTGGCTTTCGCTGGTGGGCCGCAAGTACTTGGCCCACCCTACGATTTTTTCACAGGCTCTCCGCGTGATGGCAGGTCGTCACGGCGGAGCGTGACGACTATACTTGCGACACTTGTTTCTTCGGCTGTCCTTGGCGACTTCTCAGGAGGAGTCTGGCATGTCGGAACCGCGGGATGGCGTGCGGGAAATCTGTTGGCGCAGCATCTGTCCTTGGCTGATCCTCTTCCGGACGTTTGCCATTGCGACGTCGTTGCCGGTGTTGCTGCTGGCGACCAGCGGTGCACTGCTCACCCCGCTCGGTTGGCGCGTGGGTGAGTCGCTGTTTGTCGACGAGCAATCGCTGCAGGACCAGCCGGGCTTTCGGCAAGTCCTGGAGCTGAATCGACGCTGGCCGGGCGCCCCTGCCGCTCTGCCGGTCCCCAACGCCGGTGGGTTTCCCAAGTCGGTGGGAGAGATCCTGCGAACGGAACCGAATCCAGTGGAGCCGCTGTTCTTGCGTTTTGTGCAACCGGCCTGCCAGGTGTTCTGGTTCGGTTGTCGTCTGCCGGTAACGCATGTCGCGTACTATCTGTTCGGCCTGTTTTGGATGCTGCTGGTCTGGGCGTTTTTCGGCGGGGCCATCACGCGAATGGCCGCCATGAAGTTGGGGCGGGAGGAAAGAATCGGCCTGCGCTCGGCGCTCCGACATGCATGGCGCAGACTGGGAGCCTATGTGGCGTCGCCCGTCTTTCCGCTGTTTGGCGTGCTGCTCGCCGGTTTGCCGGTATTGGCCATGGGTGTCTTGTTGCGTCCTGACTGGGCGGTGCCGGTGGTGGGGCTGTTTTGGATCGTGGCTTTGTTGTGCAGCCTGGTGATCACCATCCTGTTGCTGGGCCTCCTGTTCGGTTGGCCGCTGATGTGGGGAACCATCGCCTGCGAGCCGAGCGGCGATGCATTCGAGGCCTTCAGCCGTAGCTATTCCTATACCTTCCAACGGCCGCTGCACTATCTCTTCTACGCCCTGCTGGCCGCGTTATTCGGCGGCCTGGGCTGGTTGCTGGTGTACCATTTCTCGGAAGCGGTGATTCACTTCGCCGATACGGCCGCTGCCATCGGGGCGGGCGGGGAACGCTGGGAGGAAATTGAACGCCTCCGCCAAGGAGCCGAAACCGGGCACACTGGCATCCTGCTTGGCAGTCACTGCATCAACTTCTACGCCGGTCTGGTGCGCAGTGTCGCGACGGGCTTTGGGTATAGCCTGTTCTGGTGTTTGACCGCAGCTATCTATCTGCTGCTGCGGCGCGACGCGGATCAAACTGAGTTCGACGAAGTCTTCGTCGAGCAGGAAGACTTGGCCTACGAACTGCCGCCGCTGCCCACGGACCAGGCCGGCGTGCCAGGCGTCCCGGAGGAAGCAACGGATGGGCAGGCGGGCGAAAGCCCAGTCTCGCCGCCGGGGCCTTGATCAGAACGTTGCGAAATACTGGCAGTGATATCCCGGGAGTTCGCTGCCCCCGGCTTGCCCCTCGTCGTTAGACACAAGTTTTCGCCCCGATAGGGGCAGCCACATAACAGCCCAGCGGCAGAGCGGAGCGGCGTTAGCCGCGTAGCGCCGCCCTGGGTTATGGAAGTATCAGGAGCGCCAGCCCTGAAGGGGCGAAACAAGCCAGCGCAGCACAACCACGCCACAATCCTTAGTCAAGAACCAGATCCATCTTGTTTGAAGACGAACGACATGTGTGGGACCTACCGATTTGTTTCGCCCTTTCAGGGCTATTGGGATGAATCGATACCGTACCCAGGGCGGCGCTCCGCGGCTGTCGCCGCGACGCTCTGGGCTGATTTGTTAGTGCCCCTTTGGGGCGGAAGATGTGTCTAACGATGATGGGCAAGCCGGGGGCATTTTCTCTTGGGCGGTCCGAGTTGGCGTGGACCTGGGGGGCAGCCACGTGTTACGCTGTCCGTATAGAAAGCGGCCCATGATCCACGTCCGTCAGTTATTCAAGTCCTATGCCGATCTGCGTCAGGGCCAGATCGTCGCCTTAGCCGGCATCACCTTCGATGCCTTGCCGGGACAAGTGTACGGACTGCTCGGCCCCAACGGTGCAGGCAAGACGACCGCCCTGCGAATTCTCGCCACGATGCTGAAACCCACCGGTGGCAGTGTTACCGTCAACGGCTTCGACGTGGTCGCTCAGGCGGCCAGTGTGCGCCGACAAATCGGCTTCGTTTCAGCCAGCACGGCGGTATACGACCGTATGTCCGCCTGGGAGATGGTCGAGTATTTCGGTCTGCTGCACGGAATCCCTCCCGTCACGCTTCGCGCACGCATGGAGTCCATCTTCGCTCGGTTGCAGATGAACAACATCCGCGACTTGCTGGGCGCCAAGATGTCCACCGGCATGAAACAGAAGGTCTCCATTGCGCGAGCGATCGTGCACGACCCGCCGGTGCTGATCTTTGATGAAGCCACCGCCGGCTTGGACGTGTTGGTGGCCCGCGCGTTGTTGAAGAACGTGGCCGAGTTACGCGACCAGGGCAAATGCGTGATCTTTTCCACGCACATCATGCGTGAAGCGGAACGTCTCTGCGATCGCGTCGCGATCGTGTCTGACGGCCACATTCTGGCGGAGGGCACGCTGGAAGAACTACGAGATACCCACGGAGAGCAGGATCTGGAAGAGCTGTTCTTTCGCCTGATCTCGGATTCGACTCTCCAATGAACTGGACAAACGTCAAACTGATCTGGCAGCGCGAGGTCCGCGATCAATTGCGCGACCGGCGAACGATCTTTACGATCGCCGTGTTGCCCGTGCTGTTGTACCCCTTGCTCGGCATGAGTTTTCTGCAGATCACGCAGTTCATGAAGGAGCATCCAACGTCTGTCTGGGTCATCGGTTCCAGCGACTTACCGGAGGAACCCCAACTCCTGGCGGAGCATGACTTCCAGGTTGAATTCTGTCCCGCGGAAGAAAATCGGCTGCTGAAACTCACGGTGGCAGCGACAGGTCCTGTTCAGGATCAACCCGACGAGTTACGAGATCTGGCCCAGCGCCAAATCCAGGATGGCACGTATGACGCGGTCCTTTACTTCCCGCCCGGCTTTGCTGACGGGGTGAGTCAGTACCGGGCGGACGTCAGCTCCGGGACGACGCCCGCCTCCGCGAGTTCACAGGATGCACCGCTGCCGGTCCCTCAACCGGTGATCTACGTCAATTTGGCGAACGACAGGTCTTGTATCGCCTATGACCGTTTGGAGCGAGTGCTGAATCGCTGGCGAAAGGCAATTGTGCGGCAGAACCTGA
Source organism: Planctomycetota bacterium (assembly GCA_026692885.1). Next base: position 10,631 of record JAPLNJ010001029.1, read on the forward strand.
TCTCCCGCCACGTGCCCGAGGATGCAACCGATCCATTCCAGGTGAACAGCACCGATCTCTCCGAAGAGGTGCACCGTCGAGCGGCCATCTGGTCGAGATTACTGCCCTTCGTCGTGCTCATCTGGGCCTTGACCGGGGCCTTCTACCCGGCCATCGATCTGTGCGCGGGGGAAAAAGAGCGAGGCACTCTGGAAACCCTGTTGAGCAGTCCGGCCGACCGCCGCGAAATCGTCTGGGGAAAACTGCTGACCGTGATGTCCTTCAGTGTGGCCACCGCCCTGTTGAATCTGCTCAGCATGGGCGTGTCAGCCACTTTCATCGTGCGCCAGATCGCCCAACTTCCGGACCTCGGCGGCCGGTTCAGCCTCGGACCTCCGCCGCTCTCCGCCGTAGGTTGGCTGCTCCTAGCGGTCCTGCCAATTTCGGCGTTGTTCAGTGCCCTGACCCTGGCAATTGCGGCCTTCGCGCGAAGTTCCAAGGAGGGCCAGTACTACCTGATGCCCCTGCTGCTGATTACCTTTCCCCTGATGACCCTGCCGATGTTACCCGCCGTCGCGTTGGATTTGGGGACGAGCTTGATTCCGGTCACGGGCATGCTGCTTTGGCTGCGCGTCCTGATCGAGGGCGAGTATGTCGAAGCGGTTCGTTTTGCGCTGCCCGTGATTGGCATCACAACCGTCTGCTGTTGGGCGGCCCTGCGCTGGGCGGTGCGGCAGTTCGAGAATGAATCGGTGTTGTTTCGGGAGAGCGAGCGTTTTGGGCTGGGGATCTGGCTGCGGCATTTGGTGCGAGACAGTGACGCCACGCCGTCCGCCGCTCAGGCGATTTCTTGCGGCGTGTTGTTGCTGCTGGCCACGTTCTTCGCCAGTTTGCGCGCCGCCATCCCTACCACCTGGATCGATTTCGCGAGGATCGTCCTGGTGACTCAGATCGGCTTGATCGCCACGCCCGTGCTGCTCATGACGCTCGTGTTGACACGCAGTCCGCGGCGTACCTTGTTGCTAGTCCTACCTCGCTGGTCCGCCGTGCCAGCCGCCTTTCTGCTGGCGGTAACGCTTAATCCCTTGGCCGCCAAGATGGTCGAGTTCATCAGCACGACCTACCCACTCAGCGAGGACGTCCGCCGATCTCTGGAATCGATGGTGACGATGCTCGGCGAGGCACCCCCGATTTACGTAGTTCTGCTGATCGGCCTGACACCGGCGATTTGCGAGGAACTGGCGTTTCGAGGCTTCATTCTTTCCGGCCTGCGGCAGATGGGCAGCAAGTGGGCCGCCATCGTGATCAGCAGCTTGTTCTTCGGTCTGACGCACGGGCTGTTGCAACAATCAATGGCGGCGACCGTCGTGGGCGTCGTGATCGGCTACGTCGTCGTCCAATCCGGTAGCCTCGTGCCCGGCATGGTCTTTCACTGTACCCACAATTCCTTGTCCGTGCTCACCGGACGCGTGACGCCCGCGGTGCTCGACGCCCATCCCTGGTTGAATTGGATCTTTTGCCCCGCGGGCCCCGAGGCTGCTGGCTATGCGTATCACTGGGCCTGGCTGGTACCTGGGGCAGCGGTGGGGGCTGGCATCCTGCTTTGGTTTCGGCAGTTGCCACGGGGCGCAGGAACGGGTTCGTAGCGGAAGTCGTGAGACTTCCGACGTTTCGCGAACTAGCGGCCCGAATTCTCACGAATTCGGCTACGGCTTTTCCCGTACGTCTACCACCTGGCTTCGAGGCCGAGGCTCACACCGTGGAGCAACACGCCACCGCCGCTGAAGAGCTGATTGCCGGCGTGTTCCAGTTCGGAGAAATCGAGCTGATCCGGTGCCAGGGCCACACCCTCGATGGCGAGGAGATTGTAGCCTGTCCTGAGTCCCCAGACGTTGGTGAGCTGATAGATTCCAGAGAGACTGATTTCGCCAACGAAGGCGACTCGGCCGCCCCCGGCGGATTCGTCCCGCCAGAGCGGGTTCGGGACCGCATCGACGATTTGTTGCTGTTGCTGGGCATCGTTGAGATAGATGCCGGCCTTGCCCGTGGCTTCCAGGCTCCAGCGGCCCCGGCAGCGTCGCCAGCGGGCCCCCAATTGCGCCCCGTAGAGATTGTTACTGGTGTCGACTTGGTACAGTCCCTTAAACGGTGGATTACCGCTAAGCGGAGGACCACTGTCGGCGCTAGTCGTTCCGTGGATCTGAAGCGTCTCGTTGAGATTCAGGTAGCGGAATCCAGCCATCCACTCGAAGGATCGTCCAGACATTTTGCAGTCACCGCAATCACTGTAGCAGCAACGACAACAAACCAGGTTCAGGTCGACCGAATGCAGTTGCGACGAGTAGTCGATGCCGATCCAATCAGCGTCGCGAAAGACGTTGTTGATCTTGCCTAATGGAACGGGGATCGTTAGCCGCGTGTAGTCGCCAGGCTTGTCGTCAGGCCTGAATGCAGAGACTCTGCTCATGGTGCTCCACAGGCCGAGGTAGGAGGACTCGACGGCCCAGCCATCCCGCAGTCGGGCACCCAGCAGAGCCCGCACGCCGGGTTCAAACCCGAACTGGAGATCTGGGGTGGAGATGACAGTAGATGTGATTGTTGAGGTGCCACCAACGTTGGTGACGGCGAGGACGAGCGGCTGCGCAGCACTGCCGTTGTTCCGCTCCAGGAACAAACTCTCCACGGAGCCATAGACAGAGGGACACAGGGAACAAGAGGGCGCAGCGAATTGGTCGTACACGCTCACACAGGGTGCACCGTCGTTCGGCTGAATGTGGTCAGCGTCGTCAACGGGGCCGTCCGCCAGGCCAACCTCAGCCACCGCAGGGTCTTCTAACTCCTGTCCCAACAACCGTGTCATGCTGCTCGCGGTAAGGACCCCAAACAGGATCCACACGGCCACTTGTCGGGCATTCATGGCCATCAACCTCGATTCCTTTCAAGGGAGCACGGGCGAGTCTCGCCACACTAGAAGTCGGCCACGACTGGGCACGAAAGCCACGAATTTGCGAGTCTGCAACAGAGCTTGCCCAGGCAAGAGAACCACGATTCTGCGATTATGTGACAGAGCTTGCGCAGCCGTCAGAATTGGACTACGGCCTTCCGCATCGCCTCGCAAGCAGGCGACTACGCCCCACGCCGACTCGCAATCCGAAGTTTGCGTCGTGAAGGCTTGATCTTGGGGTGACCGAAATGGTGGCGTAAGCTTCCAGCTTGCGTTTGACGCGATGAATCGAAAGGCAAGCAGGATGCTTACCCCACTTTCTAGCCTTGAAGCCTCGGAGTGCGGGAACGAGCTTGTTCCGCCTTAGACCCGCACGTCCGCTGAGATCGCGTCACTCGTGGCATAACGTTGGCGGATGGGCGCGACCACGTCGCGAACAAACTCGTCCACCTGCTGCGGCGCGCGGCCAACGAATTGAGCGGGCTCCAACGCCGCAGAGAGGTCGACCTTGGCGAAGGCCGGATCAGCCGTCAAACGTTCGATCAAGTCATTCGCCTGGCCTTCGAGTTTGACCCTCGCCGCCGCCGCCTGACTGTGCTGCCGAATCCGCTCGTGCAGTTCCTGGCGGTCGCCGCCCGCGGCCACAGCGGCCATCAACACGTTTTCGGTGGCCATGAACGGCAGTTCTTCCCGCAGATGCTGGGCAATGACTTGCGGATAGACGGCCAACCCTGTCGCGACGTTCTGATACAGAATCAGAATCGCATCGACAGCCAAGAACGCCTGCGGCAGGACCAAGCGTCGATTGGCGCTGTCGTCCAGAGTCCGCTCCAGCCACTGCGTCGCCACGGTCTGGGCCGTGCTGGACTGCACGCTGATCACGTACCGCGCCAGCGAGCAGATGCGTTCAGCCCGCATCGGGTTGCGTTTGTAAGCCATTGCCGACGAGCCAATTTGTTGCTGCTCGAACGGCTCTTCGAGTTCCTTGCGGCTGGCGAGCAGCCGGAGGTCCGTGGCCATCTTGTGAGCCGACTGGGCGATGCCCGACAACGCGTCCAGGACTTGCGCATCCACCTTGCGGGTATAGGTCTGCCCGGTCACCGCATAGGTCGCGTCGAAGCCCATGTTGCGAGCGACGAGTTGTTCCAGCCGCCGGCACTTGTCGTGATCCCCTCCGAACAACTCCATGAAGCTGGCCTGCGTGCCGGTCGTCCCTTTGACGCTGCGGGCCTGCAATTGGCCCAACCGATGTTCCAGTTCGTGCAAGTCCAGGACCAAGTCGTACGCCCAGAGCGTCGCCCGCTTCCCGACCGTCGTGGGCTGAGCCGGCTGGAGGTGCGTGAAGCCCAGGCAGGCCAGCTCACGGTACTTGACGGCAAACGTGGCGAGCCGGTCAATCACGGCGGCCACACGCCGGCAGAGCAGCTGCAGCCCTTCGCGGAACAGGATCAAGTCCGTGTTGTCCGTGACGTAGCAGCTGGTCGCCCCCAAGTGAATAATCGGGCCGGCGGTGGGGCAGACATCCTGATAGGTGTGCACATGCGCCATCACATCGTGCCGGAACTGGCGTTCGTAGCGGGACGCGGCTGCGAAATCGATGTCGTCCACGTGGGCTCGGAGCTCCGCGATCTGCTGGTCGCTGATGGGCAGGCCCAACTCCTGTTCGGCCTCGGCCAGCATGACCCACAGCCGGCGCCACGTGCCGAACTTCTTCTGGTCGCTCCAGAGGTAGCTCATTTCGCGCGAAGCGTAACGCGTATTCAGGGGATTCTCGTAACGGTCGTGGGTCAGCTCGTTAGACATAGGGGTCACATATTGGTCAGGTCATCGTCACTGTTGCCGCCGATCAAAGCATCCAGCGCCGCCGCCAGTTCCGCAGTGTACTCCGTCGACTCGGCGTAGATCCGGCAGATGCGCTGGCTGACCGGCAATCGCTGAAACAACTGGTTCGCGGTCAAGGGCCGGATCGAGTCCCGGGCGGAATCGTACAAGAAGTTCTGTCCGGCTGTCGGGCCGCTGGTGTGTGGGCGGAAGATCGTTCTCGCGATATCGACGCGGAGCGGCAGTTGGGACAGGTGGCCCGGCAGATTTTGCCGCAGGCGGTGGTCGACGAGTCCCGCGTCGCAGAAAATACTGCTCCGTTCGGCATCATTTTCGGAGAACACCAGATTTCGCTGGCAGATCATGGTCCAGGGGATCTGCCGCCGCAGGAGACGTTGCCACTTCTTGCCGAGCGCCCGCTTCCGATCGTCCGCGTCGGATTGCCAACGGGCCACGTCCACCAGCAGCGACATTTCCGTGAAGTTCAAGTAGCGTGTCAGGTTCTCCGCCGGGTTTCCCGGAAACAGGAACTCTTTGCTTTCGGCGAATAGATCGGCCAGCGTCAAGTCGATGGCCCGGACGGTGCGGTGGAAGTAGACCGCTTGGAATAATTCGGCGCGAGCGCTCATGAACCGCAGCAGGGCCGAGACGCCACGCTCATGGATCGTCAGGCCGGCCCGGCTGAAGAAGCTGTAGTGCAGCAGCCGCTCCAAGTCGAAGGCCCGCTGACTGTAGCCTGACATGTAGGCATCGCGGAGCACGAAGTCCATGTTGTCGATGGTGTAGATACCGCTCAGCAGGCTGCGCAGGAAATGCAGCCACTGGGGGTGAGTTTCCGCGTCCGGGGACTTCGGCCGCATAATCAACCAGGCCACCTGTTGCGGGTCGAGCCGCTCGCTGGCCAACAGCTGGCCGTTGGGGTTTCGCCGCAATCCGCGTAACAGGTCGCCCAGCTCGTCGCGGATGATCTGGGCGCCCAGCGTCTCGTGGGTCAG
>JAPLNJ010001030.1 GCA_026692885.1 Planctomycetota bacterium
GCAGTGTTACGATCAAGGCCCTCGCCGCCGGGTCTTCATAACGTTGCGCAAAACACTAGCAGCAGGAGGTCAGGGTGGCTGGGGCAGAGTGCAGCGATGCCCCAGAAACCGGGGACTGGGGCTTCGCTTAGGCTCAGCCACCAGCCACCCGGATCATTGCCAGCACCGACAGCCGTGCGCCACCTTACGATCAACGCCCTCGCCGCGGTGTCGGCTGGTTGTCCAGGCCGGTCCCAGCGGCTACATTGGCGCCATCGGTTGGTCGCGTGGGACGCAAACGCCAATCGAGGAATGCGACAACCTGTACACCAAGTTCAATCCCACGCAGTTCAACGCTGTTCCAGTTGTTCGCCCCCGCCGCGCGTAGGATTTCGCCTTAGACCGCAGGCCCGTTGTGACGCCTGGTCCAGGAGACAGTGCCATGTGCCGTTGGATTTCGATCGTCACGTTGTGCGTCGGCTTATCGCCGCTCGGACTGGACCTGAACGCGGCCGACTCGCCCCTGGAGCCGTTTCCATCCGATGAGCACACGCTGTTGCTGTACCTGCGTAACGAACGCGGCTTCCTGACGCCCACGCCCTACGGTGACAGCTTCGACGTCATTACCAATCGCTGCCACCAGGAACTGTTGAATCAGTACCCTGCGATCATGCTCTTGGGCGATGTCGAGTTGGCGCCGGACGTGGTCCAGCGTCTGACCGGCTTCGTACGCCAGGGAGGCGATCTGCTGCTGGATGCGAACCACGCGCGAGCGCTGCCCGAACTGTGCTCCGGAATCCGGCTGGGCGAGAACGAAACCGGTTATGTCTCGCGCGTGCTGGCCAGTGGCGAGACCTTCGACGAGCAGCCGTACGCGTACACGCTGGCCGCGTTGTCAGAGGCTGACCCGCTACTGACCAACGAGCGCGGAAAACCGTTGCTTGCCGTGCAGCGTGCCGGTCGTGGCCGCGTCGTGGTCGCGTCGTGGTCTGCACGGTCGACCATTGGCTGACGAACCAGTTGACGTATCGTGCTCCGGAATTGGTGCACCTGGTTCCTCCGTATCAATTTCTCCGTGGCGTGCGGGCCGTGTTGGCCGAGTACTTCTCCTCCTTCAGTCCCGTACAGGTCCAGCCCGCCGGCTTGGGCGTGACGGTCTGCTGTTACGCGGAGGACCCGCAGCGGATGCTGGTCGGGCTGATGAACCACGACCTGTGGGCGGACTGGCAGGGCACGCTGCAAATGCGTCTCGGCCCGATCAAGGCCGTGCGCGAACTGCTCCGGGAACAGGACTTACCGGCACAGGTCCCGCTTCCGCTGGCGATCCCTGCGGGCGAAACACTGATTCTGGACGTGCGGCTGTAAGGCCCAGCGAAGATCAGCCGTGGCTCCGCGTGGGCGAAGTCGGCCGCGACCGGCCATCCCACACTCCAGGCAGCCAAGAGCATCCACGCACGGGAAAGCTTCCTCTTTGCGTGTTGCCGTCTGGATTACGTGGCTCCAGAGGCGACAATAATGACCCGTGAGTGTTCCGGCAATTTCACCGCCGGATCCAGGGGACGAACCAGGCCGTTCTCGACGACACCGGCTACGGCCAACGGGTGACGTTCAGAGCGGAGCAGGTAAGCATCCAGCGGCGAAGATGTCCCATTGGGCAGCAACTCGGGCGGTGCCAGCGGCGGCTCCGCGGCGATCTGTTCGTCGCGAGTTCGACGACTTGGGCTGCGCAAGTCAGCTTCGGGGGCGGTCATCCGATCTCTCCTCAGTAGGCGGTAATCACGAACATGGGCACGTTTCCCAACTCGCCAAAGACGTCGGGGATCTCGTCGTCCTCCCGGTCGTACCGCCAGATCACCCAGATCTGGCGGCCCGACGGCGTCTCGGCGAACATTTGATAGGACCCGTCCTGCCGTTTCTCCAGGCGGAAAACGCAGTCGAACGCTGCTTCGACATCCTTCGCTGAAAGGGCGTGGGCGTCAATCTTCTGGAGATTCCATTCGATCCACTTGAACTGCCGCATGCTCAAGTCCCCGGCGCCGTTGCGCTCATGATAGCCCGTTCCGAGAGCGCGATCAATCGAAGAAGGCCAGCGACTTCCCTCCGCGTCTCAGATGCAAGGGGAATTGCGTGAGTGACAGACGTGGACTCCGGTGGTGGGAATCACTCGTCCGCGACGGTCAACAAAGCCTGTTCGTCGACGATCTGTACGTCCGGCCAGTGGACGCGGGCGGCGATCCTGCGGCCGGGTGCGAGCGTGGTCGTAGCGACCGCTCGGCTGCCGGTCGTATTTTGGCATTGACGGAAAATGGGCCTCCCGCCTACCATCCCCAACCGCTCCTTAGGTCGGTAGGGCGGCTCTGCAGTAATTCGTCAATTTTTCGGGTTTTACTGGTCTGGTAAGCCGTAGGGAACCGAAACATCTTCTCAGCTGAAGTTCAGCACCGGCGGCGAAGGATCTCATGGATCGGGTCAAGTTTCTTGCCGTTTAACACAAGGTCCTCAGGGAAGAGGGCTTCCGGCGTCCGATCAGGACCAGCCTCTTCTCTGACTTGTCTAACAAGGACGCGTCAGACATGCGCACTAGCTTATCGCGAGCAACGATCATGATGGTGGTGGCTGCCAGCCTCGCCGCATTTTGCGTCACGGGCTGCCAAACCACCGGTGCCTCGAAAACGCCCAGCTCCAGTTGGTTCAGTTGGGGCAAGAAGAAGCCGGCCAGTTCGACGCTGGGGTCTAACATGACCAAGCCCAGCAGCAGCCTGCCAGCGCCGCCGTCCAGTACGGCGAGTCCCAATCCCGTACCAAGTTATGCGCAAAACACCCAGCGCGCTGGTTTTGGTGCCGCACCGACGGGCAGCGGCATGGGCAACTCGGGCCCCGCGGCGAATCCAACCGGCTACGGCACGCAGGGGACCGGCAGCAGCCACTACGCGAACGCTTCGTACAACAACAATCCGGCCGCTCCTGCCGGTGTTGAGAGTTCGGCACCCTATGGTCGGCCTGCTGCAAACCCTCCCGCTGGTTCTTATTCGCCGTCCGGCTATGCCGACAACTATGGCCAGCCAGCCAATGCGGGCGGTTACGGCGGGGCTTCCGGTTCCGCGCGGACAGCAAGCGGCTCCGCGGGTTCCTATCCGGGGGCTGCGGGCGGTACCAGTAACCCGAACGCACCCTTCGGGGCGGGCGGCGGCGTGGCCAGCCAGAATGCCTACGGTGGCGCTACGGTATCCAGCGATCGAGGTCAAGCTTGGGGTGCGAACAGCCCAGACGCCGGCACCGCGCGAAGTCCTGCGATGCCTGCCTACGATCCGCGTACAGCACCAGCCGGCGCCTACGGGCAACGTGGTGCTCAGGATCCCAGTGGTGCGTCGTCCTATCCCGCCGGTGCTGCTAGTTCTTACGGCCAGGCCCCGGCGAACTATGGCAGCACAAACTCAGGCACTTACGTCCCGTCGGGAGGCGCGTTCGGTCAGGACAGCGCTTCGCAGGGCGGCAGCTACGCCGACCCCGCAGGTGCTCGTACCGACTCGTCCGGTGGCCTGAGCGCCGGTGGTTACCGCCCAGGTAGCACGGGTCGAGCCACCCGCTTCGGCGACAGCCAGCAGATCAACGTCGGCAGTGCCGACAGCGTCCAGTCGGCCTCCTACAATACGGCCCGCGACGCCAATTCTCGAGCCCCGGTAAACGATCGGAATTCGCCCGCTGGCAGCCAGCCCGCCGCGAGTGATTACGATACCGGCAGTGCTCCGTCGGGACGGACCGCGACCGGCGGCAACTCCTATCCCAACCCCAGCAGTTATCAGCGTTAGGCACGGCGACAGGGTGAGATTGGCCCATTGTCGTTTGACCGCGACCCAACGGAGCCTGCTGAATTAGTCGTGGGGTAAGCTTCCAGCTTGCCAAATGCGTAGCCGAGGAAGACGAGGAAACGGAGAACACGGAAGACTGGCAGGCTGTAAGCTTACCCCACGTTGGTTTCCGCTACTATTTCAGCAGGCTCCAACGGGGATCGCGTCCGCTGCGGCGGACGTTCGCCCTTCTCGATCAGCCACCCGTAAGCGGATACCTGGTCGCGGTTAAACGACCCCAGGCGAGCGGCAGGAAATATCTTACCCGTAGGACGGCCCTCCGAGGCCGTCTGGTAAACCAATCTGCGGGACGCAGTGGACGGCCTCGGAGGGCCGTCTTACGGGAAGACCATCCTACATCGGGTTGGGTGAGTTATTTCCTTCCGCTTGCCCCAAGTCAGCCGCGGGCGGCGATAAGAGGCCGATGCAGCCGCTGTTTCGGCCTCCTGGTGTTTCTTGCGGCTCGTCCAAAATTCTCAATAATTCGGCATTCTGCCTCCTACTGCAAAAGCGGTGATGATTTGCAGCAGGACTCTCCAGAACCGTGCAGTTCGTCGGGAAATCCCGAGCGAATCTGCACGGTTCCGGAGATCCATGCTACGGGGAAATCGAAAAACTCACGGTCGCGGGCGTTTGAAACGTCGTGTTGACCCAGCCGGTGTCGGCGCTTATAATCCGCGGCTGTGCTACGGATAGCACTTCACTGCTGGTTTGACCCAGAACCGGCGGCAAGGAGGTAGTTTCAGGGATGTGACACTCCGGCCGAGGACTCGCGTGTTCTTGCGCGAGTCCATTGCCACAGGACTCCCCCGGTGTCCTTCGCAGCTCCCCATCAGCAAGATGAGAAAGAACGCGTCCGTCAGGCGACCGATATTGTCGACCTGATTGGCGGCTACCTTCCGCTACGCCGCCAGGGACGGATCTACGTGGCCTTGTGCCCGTGGCACGACGACTCGCGTCCCAGCCTGCAGGTGAATCCCGATCGTCAATCTTGGAAGTGCTGGGTCTGCGATCTTGGCGGCGACGTGTTCAGCTTCTTTATGAAGAAAGAGGGCGTCGATTTTCGTGAAGCCCTGCAGATGCTCGCCGAGCGTGCCGGCGTGATTCTGGCGACCACACCGCAAGGGAAAGCACAGCCGGGAAGCCCGGAGGATAAACGCACGCTGTACCAGGCCATGCAGTGGGCGGAAGAGCAGTTCCATCGCTGCCTGCTGCAATCGCCCGAGGCCGCTCCCGCGCGGAGCTACGTCCAGGAGCGGGGCCTTAGCCCGGCTAGTGTTCAGCGATTTCGACTGGGTTACGCGCCTGATAGTTGGCAGTGGATTCTGGAGCGTGCCCGCAGCACGTCGTTCTCGCCCGCGGTCTTGGAGGCGGCGGACCTGGTCCGCAAGAGCCCCACGAGTGGTCGCCCCTACGACGCATTCAAAGGGCGGCTGATCTTCCCGATCCATGACACTCAGGGCCGGACGATCGCCCTGGGCGGCCGCGTGCTCCCCGGTCAAGCCCCTGAACACGCCGGCAAGTACATCAACTCGCGGGAGACGCGTCTGTTCTCCAAGAGCGATCAACTCTACGGTTTGGATCTCGCCCGTGAGACGGTCTCGAAGACCCGCGAGATCGTGGTGGTCGAGGGTTATACCGACGTGATTGTCGCCCATCAAGTCGGGGTAAATCACGTGGTCGCCGTGCTCGGGACCGCCCTGGGGCCACGACACATCCGCGTGCTCCGGCGTTTCGTCGACAAAGTCATTTTGGTCTTGGACGGCGATGAGGCGGGGCAGCGCAGAACGAACGAAATCCTGGAACTGTTTGTGGCCGAGCAGGTCGACTTGCGAATTCTGACTTTGCCCGACGAGCTCGATCCGTGCGATTTTCTGCTACAGCGCGGAGCCGAACCCTTTCGCGAGATGTTGGCCGGCGCGGTCGATGCCTTGGCGCACAAACTCCGTGTCGCCACGCGGGGGATCAACCTGACCCAAGACACGCACCGGGCCAATTTGGCGTTGGAAGAGATCCTCGCCACAATCGCCAAGGCCCCCCGGTCGCTGACGGCCACGACCACCGAAACGCGTTTGCGGGAACAGCAGTTGCTGGCCCGCTTGGCCCGCGAATTCGCAGTCACGGAAGCCGCTCTCCGCACGCGACTGAATGACCTGCGCCGCAAGCCTACCGGGGGAGTCACGCCCGTGCGACCGGCCGCGGAAGCGTTGAGCAAGCCAGCACCTCGCGTGCGCGACTTAGACCCGCCCGAGGTCGAGTTGATTGAAATCCTGCTGGTCCATCCCGAGTTGGTGGCCGAGGCGATCCGGGAGATCGAAGCCGGACAACTGAAATCCGCGGCGGTACGGACCATGTATCACACCTTCCACAGCCTGCACGACGCCGACCGAACGCCGGACTTTGGCAACGTGCTCACGGAGTTGGAAGACGCGAATCTAAAGAACATTCTGGTGGAGTTGGACGAACGTGCCCACGCCAAGGCCGAGGAGGCGCAAGATGACGCGCTGGCCAGATTGCGGGGTTTGATCGACCATTTCCGCTATGAATTGGAGACCAAGGACCGGCCACAAAAACTGGCGGCTTTGGAATCTAAACGCTTGAGCGAACAGGAAGAACTCACCGCACTACAACACCTGATCGCTCAAGAGAGAAACCGGCAAGGCATTTCCGCGCCCACGGACGGGTAGGATGCTTTGGCCGTCGGTCGACGTTCGGATCCAGGAACGTCGAATGATACTTCGCTGACCCCAGCCGCGCAAGAAAGCGCAGGAGGAGGTATCGTGGACCACTTCGAAAAAGATCTCCAGGACCTGATTAACAAAGGGAAATCGCAGGGTTTTCTGACGTACGACGAGGTCAATGCCTACCTGCCGGACGAGGCCGTCAGTCCGGAAAAGCTTGACAATCTGTTGATGGCCTTGGAGGAACAAGGCATCGGCTTGGTGGATCAACCGCCGAGCGAAGACTTCTCCGAGGAACTACTGCCGCTGGACCCCGCCCTGGAACAACTGGAGGCGGCGCCGGAACAGGCCCCGCCGCTGTCCGCCAGCGAACTACCCAAGCTGACGGATGATCCGATCCGGATGTACCTCAGTCAAATGGCGGTGATCCCGTTGCTCTCACGGGAGGAAGAAGTCGCTCTGGCCAAGAAGATCGAGATCACGCGGAAGCGATTTCGCCGTAGCGTGCTGGGCTGCGATTTTTCCATGCGGAAGACGGTGGAGACGCTGAACAAGGTCTATCAGGGTGAACTGCCGTTCGACCGCACAATCAAAGTCTCGTTGACCGAGCGTCTGACGAAAGAACAGATCCAGGCACGTATGCCGCACAACCTGCGGACCCTGGGGCTGCTGCTCGAGGCCAACGGTCAGGACTTCGCCCAACTGATCCGCAAGTCCACGTCGCCGGAGGCCAAGGCGACGATTCGAACCGCGTTCCTGCGCCGGCGGCGCAAATGCCTGCAATTGGTCGAGGAACTCAGCCTGCGGACGCGGCGGGTGCAGCCGCTGGTGCACCAGCTGTCGGAGTTTGCCGAGCACATGGAGGAGCTTCGCGATCGTCTGCACAAGATCGGGAACAACCCGCTGTACAAGGACGAACAGGCCAATCTGCGACATGAGTTGCGCGATCTGATGCGGCTGACCCAGGAGAGTCCGAGCAGCCTGCGGAAACGCGTCGATACGATCCGTCAGCAATTCATGGAATACGAAGAAGTCAAACGCCGGTTGTCCAGCGGTAATTTGCGATTGGTCGTGTCGATCGCCAAGAAGTACCGCAACCGGGGACTGAGTTTCCTGGATCTGATTCAGGAGGGGAACACGGGGCTGATGCGGGCCGTCGACAAGTTCGAATACCGCCGCGGTTTCAAGTTCTCGACCTATGCCACCTGGTGGATCCGGCAGGCGATTACGCGGGCGATCGCCGATCAGGCACGTACGATTCGCATTCCGGTGCACATGATCGACGTACTGTCCAAGCTCAGAAATATTCAGAAGAGGCTCTTGCAAGAACTTCGTCGAGAACCGACAACAGAGGAAATCGCGGACCATGCCGGCCTGGATCTGGAAGAGGTCAAACGCGTTTTGGACATCGGTCGGCATCCGGTCAGCCTCGATCGGCCCGTCGGCGACGGCGAAGACTGCAGTTTCGGCGAGCTGATTGAAGACGTCGAGTCGGACAATCCGGTTAGAAACGCCAACAATGCCATTTTGCGGCAAAAGATCGAATCGTTGCTCAAGACGCTCACCTACCGCGAGCGGGAAATCATTCGTTTGCGCTACGGCTTGGGTGACGGTTACACTTATACACTGGAGGAAGTGGGCCGCATCTTCAAGGTCACCCGCGAACGTGTGCGGCAGATTGAGGCGAAGGCAGTCCGCAAGCTGCAGCATCCCGTACGGAGCCAGCAACTGGCCGGTTTTCTGCGCGGGGCCGCGTAACGAGGTGTCTTTCCGGCACGCTCTGCCAGCCGCTGGTGCCACGCACAGCGGCTTTTTTGTTTCTTGGTTTTCTCTAGCCCGGCTTTAAGGAGCTTTGCCTCATGACCATCTCCGTCGATGTTTTGCGGGAACTGCATCGCATCCACCGTCAGGTTAGCGACCTTAAGTCTCGGCTGACGCGAGGTCCGAAACAGGTCGAGGCGGTGCAACTGGCGGTTCAGTGTGGCGAACAGGATTTGGCCACCGCCAAAGAACGGTTCAAACAGGCGCGGAAGGAGTCCGCGGACCAACAATTGCATCTCAGAGAGCGCGAAGCAAAGATCGTCGATGTCCAACGCAAGCTGAACGAGTGCCAGACAAACATCGAGTTCAAGACCCTGAAAGACCAGATCGCCGCGGAAAAGCAGGCCAGCAGTGTTTTGGAGGATGAGATTCTTGACAAACTGGAAAAAATCGATCAGCTCCAATCCCACGTCCACGAAGTCGAGCAGAAATTGGCCAAGTACCGCGAGGAACTGGCGAAGACGCAAGCACGCGTGACCAGCCAACATGCGGGGCTGCAAGACGAGTTGGCCCGGGTCAGCGAGCTGTTGGCCCAGACGGAAGTACGACTGCCGGAAGGAATCCGCGTGGAATACGACCGCATCGTGAAGGCCCGCGGCGAAGATGCCATGGCACCTGTGGACGGTGAATGCTGCGGAAGTTGCTTTACGGTGTTGACGGCCCAGACCATGAACTTGCTGCAGTTGTCCCGGTTGGTGTTCTGCAAGAGTTGCGGATGCCTGCTGTACTTGTCCGAGGATCCCCACATCGGCTAGTTCACCTTTACACGAGACGTTCGATCGCGCAGAATACCAACAACGTCCGCCAATTCCGCCGTGCGGCCTCCTTTTCCGAGGAGGTCGCATTTTTTTCGCCCGGAGAGAATTAGGATGCCTGACTACGTTCCCATGACGCGCGACGCCTACAACCGCAAGAAGGCTGAGGTCGACCGCCTGGAGCACCAGGAGTTGCCGCAGATCACCGAGAAAATCGCGCGGGCCCGCGAGGAGGGCGACCTCGGCGAAAATGCCGAGTACCATGCACAACGCGAAGCGGCGGGGATGTTGCAGGCCAAGATCAACAAGCTCAAAAGCGATTTGGCACGAGCCTCGATCGTGAATGTGGACGCGATTCCCAAGGATCAGGTGGCACTGGGTGCCACCGTGCTGGTTCGCGACCTGGATTACGGGGATGAAGAACAATTCACCTTGGTCGGGTCCGGCGATGAGGACTACGACGCCGGCAAATACATTATCACCAGCCCTGTGGGCCAGGGGCTCCTGGGGCGGAAGATCGGCGACCGGGTGGAAATCCAGGTTCCGCGTGGGACCCTGAAGTTTGAGATTCTGGACATCCGCTACGACAATCCGTAGCCAGCCGCAACTCTCGCCTGCCCCATAACCCGAATGATTCACGTCTCTCCGGCTCGGGCCTTGATCGGAACGTTGCGCAAAACACTAGTGCGTCGTCAGGGCTTGAGTTTAGGGTTGTGAGCGGCAAGGCGCTAGCCGCCGGTGGCTTGGGTTGTGAGCGGCAAGGCACTAGCCGCCTGTGGCGTTCGGAACCGGCGGCTAGCGCCTTGCCGCTCACTTAACACCCAACCCAAGGAAGCTACCCATGCAGCACTGGAACGTATCTCTCGTCGCCGTCGTGGCCTTAGGGGCTTTCACATTCCTAGCATTGGACTTATTGGCTGGTGCGGAAGGGACGCAGGTGGGCGATCAGGCCCCACCCGTTTCGGCGCCGGCTGAACCGATGAGCGTGTGGTTCGCGAAACCGGCCAGGTCCTTTCATGAAGCTTGCGTGTTGGGCAACGGACGCCTCGGCGCGATGGATTTCGGCGGGATCGAGAAGACTCGCATCGCGCTCAACGAGTCGTCCGTTTGGTCCGGCGGCCCGTACGACGGCAACCGGTACGACGCCTCTCAATGCCTGCCGGAAGTGCGCGAGAAACTGTTCAACGGTGATATTTCCGGCGCGGGCGATGCGCTCAACAGGGGCTTCCGCTACGCCGACGGTGTCCGCGGCTGGGGGGATGTCAATCAGTTTGGCTGCTACCAGACGCTGGGCGACTTGATCGTCGATTTCGACAACGCCCCGGAGGCGCGACTCTCTTCCCCCAGTGGGCACTCGGCCGGCGACGGCAACGGCATGGAGAATACCGTGGACGGCAATCCGGGCTCCAAGTGGTGCGTGAACAATGGCCGCACGCCCATCAGCTGGCAGCAGGAATTGCCTGTGACGCAAGCCGTCACCGCTTACTCGTTCACGAGCGGTAACGATGTGCCGGACCGAGACCCGCGTGAGTGGGTCCTCGAAGGTTCAGCGGACGGCAAAGCTTGGGTCGAGGTGGACCGCCGCGCCCTGGACCAGCCGTTTGAGAATCGTCACCAGACCAAGAAGTTCGAAATCGCCAGTCCCGGTCCGTTTCGCTTCTACCGTTTCACGTTCGAGCCCACCCCGGTCAACACGTTCCAGGTGGCGGAAATCAGCCTCGCCGGCGCCGTCCAGCCACCGCCCTCGGTGGCTGCGGACGGTTACCGTCGAGATCTCAATCTCATGCAGGGCGTGGCGCACACCCAGTATCAGCGGAAGGGCACGACCTTCACCCGCGACTTGCTGGTGTCCAAGCCGGACGAGGTGATCGCACTGCACTTGAGGGCTGACAAACCCGGCGCGCTCTCGTTCACCACCACCCTGTTGCGCAGGCATGACGCCACCACCCACGTCGACGGCTTGGTACATGTCCTCGCAGGCCAACTGCCGTTCAACAGACCAGGGGGTGGTGGCCAGGGAATGCGATTTACGGGTCTACTCGGCGCGCGCGCCACGGGGGGCAAGGTTTCGGCTACGGAGCAAGGTTTGACCGTCGAGGGCGCCGACGAAGTGACTCTCCTTGTGTCGGCCGGCACGGACTGGCAGGAGCCAGAGTTTGCGAAGCTTGCCCGCCAGCGTCTCGACGCAGCCCTGGCCAAACCGTTTGACGTTCTGCGGGCCAACGCGGTGGCCGACCACCGTCGCTACATGGAACGCTGCCAGTTGACCCTGCCGGAGGGGCCGAACTCCAAGCTGCCCACGCCGGACCGCGTGAAAGCGCAGGAGCAGGATCCCGATCCCGCGCTCGCCGCGATCTACTTTCAATTCGGTCGCCATTTGGTCGTCTCCGGCTCGCGACCCGATTCGCAGTTGCCGACCAACTTACAGGGCATCTGGGCCGAGGAATACGATACGCCTTGGCGCGGCGACTTCCACAGCAACATCAACCTGCAAATGAACTACTGGCCGGTGGAAGCCGCCAATCTTTCCGACTGCCATCGACCGCTATTGCGGTTCATCGAGAACGTGGCAAAGGAAGGTCAGAAGACGGCGAAGGCCTATTTCAATGCCCCGGGTTGGATGGCCAACCACACGCAAAACCCCTGGTATGATACCTCGCCGAGCTTCCTTCCTGCCTGTATTGGGCCGACCTGCGGCGCGTGGCTCGCCCAGCATATCTGGCTGCACTACGCATTCACGCAGGACCAGGCGTTCCTGCGCGAGACCTATCCCATCCTGCGCGGCGCCAGCCAGTTCATGCAGGCCGTCTTGGTCGAGCATCCGCAGACCCACGAGTTGCTGGTGGTGCCATCCAACTCGCCGGAGAACAGCTATGCCTACACCGACAAGAACGGCAAGCGGCAGACGACCGCGCTGTGCGTCGGCGCCACCTTCGACCAGCAAATCACCCGCGACCTGCTGAAAAACACTGCGGCCGCCGCACGCCTCCTGGGGATCGACGAGGAGTTCGCCAAGAGTCTGGACGCCACCCGCGCCAAGCTCGCCCCGACCCGTGTGAACGCCACTGGCCGGATCATGGAGTGGCAGGAGGATTTTGAGGAGACGGAAGTCACGCACCGCCACTGCTCGCATCTCTGGGGCCTGTGCCCCGGCAGTGAAATCAACCCGAGCACACCCGAACTGTACCAAGGTGCGCGGCTCTCGCTGGAAAGACGCGGCGATGCCTCGACCGGCTGGAGCATGGGCTGGAAAGCAAATTTCTGGGCGCGGCTCCACGACGGCGACCGCGCCGACAGGCTGCTCTCGATGCTCATCGGCCGCGGCGCGCCGAATCTACTCTGTCTCCACGCACCGTTCCAGATTGACGGCAATTTTGGCGGTTGTGCGGCGGTTGCCGAGATGCTCCTCCAGAGTCAGGAAACCGCGGCCGACGGCCAGCCCGTGCTCGAACTGCTGCCCGCTTTGCCTGCAGTATGGCACACCGGCAAGGTGAGTGGACTCCGGGCCCGCGGTGGCTTCACGGTGGATATCGCCTGGCAGGAGGGAAAGCTCACGACCTACCGCATCGCCTCCGCCGAGCCGCGAGCAGTCCAAGTCCGCGTCAGTGGCCAGACCCAAACCATCACCACCGAAAAACGCTGAAGGACAACCCGGACAGCACCCGAGGCTGAATCATCAGGGGTTCGCCCGGTCCGCAACGCCTGATCGAAGTCGTGGACCGGGCTGACGAGCGGCCTGTGTGGATGGCAATCTGCGGCCGCGCCAACACCCTGGCTCAGGCACTTGAGGAGGTGAAAGACTGTCACCCAAATCACAAGCACCGTGGTTCACCTCTGGGGACCAACCACAACACAGCCGTAGGTTGGGTTGCTACCGAGGCGGGAGCCTACACCCTCTATCGAAGGCAGTACACATGCGCATCATCGATGACAAAGGATGTGGACCAGGTGTGGCCGTCATCGCTATTTAGCACATCGAAGAAGAAGGTTTCAAACCGCTCGCAGCGGTACCCATAGGGGTATTGCGAGGCGATGTGATCCTGGGGCGTGAGATCTTCGATTCCCGGCTTGGCGAAGTAGTGCACCATGCCGTTGGGCGTAAAAGACATGCCTAACGTCCACCAACCCGTCGTCGTGATCTGCGGGCCGCGGAAATCGTGGCCCCACTCGTCAGCACGGATGGAGAAGTACGCGTAGTTGTTGTCGCGGCCGTCGGCTTGGCTTTCGAACGCGACGAATAGTCCCGGCCAATACGTCTCGCTTTCCCGCTGGCTGCTGGAGAAACGCGCGTTCCCCGATGGTTTCGTTACCGTGGTTTCCACGTCGGCACGGAACGCGAAGTGCGGTCCCGTGCGTTTCTCCCAAGTTGCCACAGGTGGCAAGAAGACCCGCACCACGACACTGGGCGACCGCGAGATGGGAATCGCTCCGCCCACGCGTGAGCTGACGTCCGCTATGAAATCGTCCTGTTGCATCTGGTAGCTGGGACGGCCTGGAATCCCGGTGTACAACGACCGCAACAGCAGGGAGCCTCGGCTGCCGGGTAACCCACCCTTGGGCGTGGGAACACGCTTGATGACGTCCGGTTGCCCGCGTTTCATGCCTTCGTACCAACGCCCGTTCTTCGATCCTCCGGCCGGATAACGCTGCTCTT
Organism: Planctomycetota bacterium; assembly: GCA_026692885.1. Next base: position 13,739 of record JAPLNJ010001030.1, read on the forward strand.
TGTCGTTGTCGTAAGTGCTTTTCGGATTGTTGTAGAAGTACTCCCAGCCCTCGTCTTCGAAGTCGTCTCCGACTTCGGAGAGGAGGGTGCCCGTGCCTGGGACGAGCGGTTCCGCCCCTGGCAATTCGACGCCGAGGACGAGGAGCGAAGCGGCCAGGATCCAGTGTCGAAAGCCGCCGTGTTGGTCGCTGCGAATACGCATGGTCGTGGCCCTAATCTGAGGTTACGAGGGTGGATATCAGCATCCGCAAGCCGGGTAGTTGCACCCCGCCCGTCTTTCTTCTTTCATCGGTTCTTCGTAAACGATCGATGACTTGAATCGACGACTGACCGGCTGCTAGCGACGTGAACGCTAGCACTCAACGTCGGCGGAATGAAAAAATATGCGGATTGGGAACTTGTCTCCAAAAGAAGGCGTCCATAGAATGTGCGCAGAGGTTTGTTT
>JAPLNJ010001031.1 GCA_026692885.1 Planctomycetota bacterium
CGAGACGGTTTACGGCCTTGCCGCCAACGCAGCGGACCCGCGCGCGGTGCTGCGATTGCTGGAGGTTAAAGGGCGGCGGGTGGGAAATCCGCTGGCCGTGGCCATTCACCACGGTGACGAAGCTGCAGCCTATTGCCCAGACTTGTCCGCGGTGGGACACCGGCTGGCCCGACGGTGTTGGCCAGGGCCGCTGACCTTGGTACTGGACAGCCAACATCCGGATAGCCGCCTGGGCCAGTTGTCCCAAGAAGTTCGCCATGCCGTAGCCCCGGACGGCACGGTCGGTCTCCGGGTGCCGGATCATCCCGTTTTGTTGGCGGCGCTGCGGCGTCTGGGCGGCCCGCTGGTCCTGACGAGCGCCAATCGTTCGGGGCAGGCCGAGGCGCTGACTGGGGAAGAGGTGCTCGCCGCCCTGGGCAACGCTGTGGATCTGGTGCTCAGTGACGGCCGCAGCAAGTACGCTCAGCCGTCGACCGTCGTACGCGTCGCAGGGAACCGCCTGAACATCTTGCGGCAGGGTGTTCTGACGGAATCGGCCCTGCAGCGTTACGCCAGTCTGATTGTGCTGATGGTCTGTACGGGCAACACCTGTCGCAGTCCGATGGCGCAAGTCTTGTTCCAACAGCGGGTGGCGCAGCGACTGAAATGCCGGCCCGACCAGTTGGAGGACCGCGGGGTCATGATCATGTCCGCCGGTGTGTCTGCCATGTCGGGAGGCCGGGCTGCGGAGGAAGCCGTCCAGGCGATGCAGGAGCGGGGGTTGGATCTGTCCCATCACGAAACACGGCCGTTACATGATGTCTTGGTGCGTTTTGCCGACCTGATCTTGGCCATGACCCGTGGACACCGGGAGGCCATCGTGGAGCAGTGGCCGGACGCGGCTTCGCGTACCGAACTGCTGCGCCGCGATCACAGCGACGTAGTCGATCCCATCGGGAATTCGGTGGAGGTGTACCGCCGCTGCGCCGACCAACTGGACGAGCATCTGTTCTTCCCGAAGTTACTTGGATTTGGGCAGTTGCGTCTTGTGACGCGGCGCGACGTTGATACGATTGACTACTTCGTGCGTCCCCGCCAGGGGATCTCGATAGGCGGTGCGGCAGCCGTCGTTGGCCTCCAGACGTGTCTTTGGTTTGATGGATTCCTCGATTTGATGGATGGTGTGAGATGCGCAGTTCGCGGCCTTCCAGCGCTGATGAGGTCGACCAGCTCCTGCTTAACGCGCGTCTGCGCGACGAGCTGGAACCGTTTCGTGATGAGTCGGTGGAAGTCGTGGATCTGGGGCGCATGACCACCCCAATGGAGAATGAGTTCCTGTCTGCGCTGTTGGCCTGGGAGCGGGCGCCGGTGTTGCCAATCAGTCAATGGTTCGAACCGGAGCTGGAATTGCCGCACCCGTACACCCTGGACGACAAGCAACTGCACTCTCTGCTGTGCGACACGATTCATCGCCTCTACGAAAAGCGGATCGTGCTCGAATTCACCGATCATCTCTCGGACCGTCTACTCTATTGCCTGTTGTGCCGGGACATCCTGCCGTCATCCGAGAAGAAGCTTGATCAGGCCAAGAACTACCTGCGTTGGCACTGTCTGGACGCGGACGACGATCCGGAAACGTGGCTGCGCTACTACGCTTCCGACTTGGAACGGGAAGAGTGGGCGGAAGAAACAGGGGAACCGTTGCCTCCGTCGGAACCGCCGCCGTTCCCGCGCAAGATGCCACGCCGTCCTCAGTGAGGCATCGGGCGCAGGAACGGGTTCGTCGCGGAAGTCGTGAGACTTCCGACGCTTCGCGAGCTAGCGGCCCGAATTCTCACGAATTCGGCACCCACTTTTCGGCTGCGACTTTTCTGCTGCGTTTATCGCTCTTCTGTAAACCCGTTCTTGCACCCATACGGGTCAGCCCCTGCAAACTGGCATGGATCAGCGGGCGGGAAGTTGCTATACCGCACGCGGTTGGCATTGGCTCCTTTAACCCGCAGCCAACGGCGACGGCGCCCGGTGAAACACGCCGTCGCCGTTGGCTCCGGGTTAAACGAGGATGTGCCATCCTCAACCGCGTGCGGTAAATACCACTTGCGGTTGGCATTGACCTGTTTAACTGCAAGGAGGCTCCTGCTGTGACTCGTCCTGGAAAGAATTGGCTGTGCCTGCTGGTGTTCATGGGGGTGTGGGCGGTAGGTGCTGCCGTCCGAGGTCAACCCGCCGCGTCGTCGGGGGCGCGAACGTCGCTGCGACTCAGCGATGAGCCGACGAACGTTCCGGACACGCCAGTCGGAGCACAGGCTCCGGTGTCACCGGAGGCTTCAGCGCAGGGCGCCGCGCCGCGGACAACTCCGACGCAAGATGGCAAGCGTGATCGTGGTCCGACCGTAGTTACGCCCCCGCCGGGTGTTTCGCGACAGAATCCCGGACGAGGCGTATTCGGGGTGGATCCGAGGAATTACGCTGTGCCGAACCCGCTGCATGACGGTCAAGCAGGTGCGCGCCGCCCCACCGGCACTTCTGCGGGTCCTGGCGAGAGTAACGAGCAGCCACGATTCGGCTCCGACGGTAAGCCCCGCCCCGCCCCCCAGTCCCGGACGTCAAACGATCCGACGTCGGCAGTTCGAATGGGGACCAAGCCCACCGACCGCACCGGAATCGCACGCTCCAGTACGCCGCTGTCCGGCAAGGCAGGTGTTCGGCCTGAGCAGGCGGCACGCATCGAACAGCCGAAGCCCCAGAGTTGGTGGAACAAGCTGAACCCGTTCCGCAAGGGTAGCCAACCGGCCCGCGGCGAGACGGCATCGTCGGCGCCTCGCACCGGCCTTATGCCGTCATCCGCGGACGCGACGCGCAGAGCCTTCGATGGCTTGAGCCAGCAGTCACCGGGAAAACCAACGCCCCATCAGGCCAAGACCGAGTGGGCCTTTGGCAAGCGTTTTTCCAGCGTGCCGACAACGCCGACGGCTTCGCGCACGGAGCCGGATACCGAGGGCAAACAGTAGCCGGCAATGGTGGATGGTCTTCCCAGACCGTCCCGATTGGCCCGGGAAGGCCGTACTGCGGGTAAATTATTCCCTGCCGCTCGCCTTAGCCTCGGCCGAAAAATAGCTCCCTCGCCCCGGTACTCCGGGGAGAGGGTTGGGGTGAGGGGCGGAAATGCAAATGCCGAAGTTATTTTTCGGCCGTTACTTAGCCGGCTTCAGCCGGCCTTCTCCTCACGTTTATAGACATCTCTCCAGGCGAATCGGCGGGTTTTCCGCAAAGGCTTGAAACTCCGCCGAAGTAAACTCGGCCGCCTCTGGCGGAAAACGAGGCTCAGCCACTCCCACCGTTGACAGCACTGGCCGCAGTTGCCAACCTTAGGATCAAGGCCGGCAGCCCACACGACGCTTTCGCCGAATTTGCCGATAATTTCCCGATGGGTTGAGCTCCCCTTGTCTTTGACCCTGGAACGCTGTCATGCACGACGTTTTGGCGACCATTGTCTTTCTACTGGCCACGGTGATGACCACCGCGGCCCGGCCGCAAACCGCGGCCCCACCGGAAGCTCAGCCACAACGCTGGCAATTGGGCCTGATCGTCCAAGCGACCGGCTCCTGCACCGACATTCAAGCCACGGTCCCGGTGCCCTTGGACTGGCCGGAGCAGCAGGTCCGAGAGATGGACAAGCCAGAACTGTCCGCGCAGGTCCGTCCGCTCCGTTATCGCGTTCTGCCGCCTGGCGGCGTCAAGCTGATGCTGATCACGATTCCGTACCTGGCGGCTGGCGAGACCGCCACCGCCGTGGTCACGTTCGAGATTACCAAACGCAGCCAGGTCAGCGGGGTGGCGGATACGGCGGGCTGGCGCATTCCCGCCAAACCCGACAGCGGGTTGCGGCCGTATCTGGGCGCCAGTCCGCTGATCGAGAGCAAGCATCCGGAGATCCAGCGGCTGGCTTCCGAATTGGTCGCGGGCCAAGCCACGGATTGGGAAAAGGTCAAGGCCATCTACGACGGGATGCGAGCCCGCGTGCGGTACAAGTTCGATCCCCAGCTGGAAAGCGCCGTGACCGCTCTGAAAAAAGGCGAAGGGGACTGCGGAGAAATGACGTCGCTATTTGTTGCCCTGTGCCGAGCCCAGAAAATCCCGGCACGCACGGTATGGGTCATACCTAGCCAGTCGGTGCAGGAGACTGGACATTGCTATCCGGAATTCTATCTGGAAGACGAAGCTGGACGGGGACGTTGGTTTCCCTGCCAGGCTGCCGGTGCCCCGCAATTTGGCGAGATTTCCGAGGTCCGGCCGATTCTTCAAAAGGGCGATAATTTCCAGGTTTCCGGCAAGGGGAAGCCCCTGCATTTCGCCGCGCAGACTTTTCAGGCCCGAGACGCCAAAGCCAATCCGCGGGTCCAGTGGGTGCAGCAGCACATCGAGCTTGACCGCTAGCGGCAGAGCGGTAGAATCATGGGCATCGAACGCGAGCGTCCGAACGAATCTTGTCTTGTCGTGTGATCGGTTCACGATCCGTTGGGACAATTGCGAACGGTACAGGGGGCAACCTGTTACGCAGCATGGGTATGTACGTTCGTTTTTGGGATTCGCTGATTCAGATCCACACTCCGGCCAAGCTGAACCTGTTTCTGGAAGTGTTGGGTCGGCGCAAGGACGGCTTTCATGAGATTGAAACCCTCATGACGCCGATCAGCATGTTCGATACACTCGACCTCTCAAGTAACTCGGGCGGAGATATCCGGCTGACGTGCCATTGGGCGACCGGCGTGGCAGCACAGATGGCCGCGTCGAGCTCCGCCCAGGGAAGTCCCTGGGACGCCTTGCCGGCAGCCTCCGACAATCTCGTCGTCAAAGCCCTGAATCGATTGCGCCAGCGAGCCGGGGTCGAGGCCGCGGCCGGATTGGGCGGAGCGTCGAGCGATGCGGCGGCGGCTTTGGTGGGCGGAAATCGCCTGTGGCGTTTGGGCTGGAGCCGCGCGCGATTGGCGGAGGTGGCGGCCGAAGTCGGTAGCGACGTGCCGTTCTTCCTCCAGGCCGGGGCGGCGATCTGCCGCGGACGGGGCGAGCGGATCGAACGGCTCGAACGCCTGGAGCCCTTGCACGTCGTGGTGGTGCGCCCGCCAGCCGGCTTATCGACCGCGGAGGTCTATCGACATTGTCAGCCCGCCGAAACGCCGTGTCGCGTCGAAGGGATCGTGGAGGCGGCGCGCCGGGGATGTCCAGTGCTGGTCGGGCGCCGGCTGTTCAATCGGCTGCAGGCAGCGGCGGAACAGTTGTCGCCCTGGGTCGCGAGGCTGCACGCCGCGTTTGACCGCTTGGATTGTGGCGGTCATCAGATGAGCGGCAGCGGGACGACTTATTTCGGGGTCTGCCGCCATGCCCGGCACGCCCGGCACGTCGCCGGGCAGTTGCGGTCGGCCGGTTGGGGGGCCGTCTTTCAGGTAACCACTTTGTCGGTTGCCGCTCGCCAGGACGAAGGCGAGCCGCATTAGGGAGGAACGTCATGGAGATCACCGAGGTTCGCATTAAGCTCATGGAGGATGTCGACGATCGGCTGCAGGCTTTCTGTTCCATTACCTTGGACAATTGCTTCGTCATCCGCGACCTGAAAATCATCGACGGGACGAATGGCCCTTTCGTGGCGATGCCCAGCCGCAAGCTGACATCCCATTGCCCGCATTGCCGCGCCAAGAATCACTTGCGGGCCACGTATTGCGGCCAGTGCGGTACCAAACTCCCAGAGGATCGGACGGTGCGGGACCACGAGGGCCGAGCGAAACTGTACGCCGATATCGCGCATCCGGTCAACGCGGCTTGCCGGGAGATGATTCAGTCGAGGGTGATCGCCGAGTTCGAGAAGGAATTGGAGCGATCGGAAGAGCCCGGCTACTCGTCACGCTACGATGAAGGCTACGGCGAGGATGCGGGGGCGGAAGACGTGCCTGAGCTGTCTTCGCGACGGAGTAGCACCAAGTCGACGACCACGCACATCGAGCCGGCGGAAACGACCCCGCCGCCGCCGCACCAGATGCCAAAGCCCAGCCGCACCTCCCTTCCGCCCCAGCCGCGCGGCCGGGACGCCTTCGGCGCGGGAGTCTTCGACGAGTGACAGTAGGTCAGGCTTTCCAGCCTGACGGGTGACCGCCAACGTTGATTGTCACGTAGGACGGCCCTCCGAGGCCGTCCACTGCGTCCCACAGGTTGGTTTACCAGACGGCCTCGGAGGGCCGTCCTACTGCTCTAACGAGTCTGGCTTGGAAAGCCTGACCTACGCCGGCCCAGCACCTTCAACGAGATCAACCTGCTTCAGGGAAGGAGTCCCGATTCTCATGGCCCGCTGCACGCGTCAATTCCGCTGTTTGGCTGTTTGTGTGTTGGGTTGTTTCGCCATCGCTTCGAGCGGCTGCCGCCAGTCGGCGCGGCCGGAACCTGATTCGGCCGCTTCGCCCTCGGCCGACGAAATCCTGGCCCGCATGATCCGCGTATATCGGGCAGCGTCGTCCTACAGCGACCACGGCTTGGTGCGTCTGAAATATCGCCAAGGCGGTCAATCGTTTCAGGACGAGGGCCAGTTGGAGGTCAAATTCTCGCGCCCCAATCGGCTGCAGTTGCGGGCCTATCAATTGGCGATGGCCAGCGACGGTCAGGAACTCCGAGCGCTGGTGTCGGACCGCGAGAGCGGTGATCTCGACCGTCAGGTCCTGACTCGCCCTGCCGACTCGCCCTTGCTTCTGGAAAGCCTGTACGAGGACGACGTCGTGCGGGGTGTCGTTTCCGGTGGCCTGGGCGGACCCCCGGTGCAGCTGGAGTTGCTGCTCACGGAATCGCCATTGCAGTATGTGTTTGATCCTCAAGTCAACCGCGAGTTGCTTGACGCAGAGTTCCTTGGAGATCGAGATTGCCACCGCGTCCGGGTCTCCTTGGCGGAGGGGGATCTGGTGTTCTGGATCGATCAGCAGGACTTTGTGCTGCGGCGTCTGGAGTACCCGGCCGCACGGCTCGCCGCGCAGATGGCGAAGGCTTCGGAATGCAGCGAAGTCAGTCTGGTGGCCGAGTTCCGCAGTGCCCGCATCAATACGTCGCTGGACGACAACGAATTCAGGCTGGATCTGCCGGAAAACGCCCAGTTGGTCCGCCGCTTCGTCCTGCCTCCGCCCCCCTTGCCGTCAAATCTGCTGGGTAACCCGTCCGGCGACTTCTTCTTCACGGATCTGCAAGGCGAGCGGGTCACGCGAGATTCCTTGTTGGGCAAGATCTCCGTGCTGGTGTGGTTCAACAATCATCCGGCGTCGCAGAGCAGCCTCGAACAATTGGCGCAGGTTCAGGCGGAATTTGCCAAGGAATCGGGCGTGACTTTCCACGCGATCTGCACCGAGCCGCAGACCTTGAGCACTGCGCAGGTGCAGGAGCTGACGCGACGCTGGGGCGTATCGATGCGCGTCGTCCGGGACCTTCAGGCGTTTGGTCGCGATGCTTTTCAAGTCCCCTGGGCGCCGACGTTGGTGATCCTGGATCAGCGCGGCCTGGTCCAATTGTTTGAAGTCGGCGCGAATCCGACGCAGAGGCAGAATCTGTCCGCGGTCCTCCAGCAGTTGCTGAAGGGTGAAAACGTTGCTGCGAAGATGCTCGACCAAGTGGCCCAGGAACGACTCGCCTACCAGAAATCGCTCGCTGAAGCCGCCTCAGCCAGTCGCACGTCTGCCGCCCGCCAATGACCGCCTGCTTGCGAGGCGGAGCCTCGCGTCCCGCGGGTTAGGCAAGGACTGTGCAACGGGAAGACCTTGCCTCCCTGTCGCCAGCAACGGCCTGCCGCCGTGCTCGGATACGATGTATCCAACGCCGACGATGGGCGGTCGTCGAGCCTCGGTCAAAACGCACGTAACTTCAGTTGCTGACAAGCACTACGGCGTTGCTCCGCACACGTCGATCAAACGGCACACGCGACATTGCATGCTTAACCGCCAGTCGCTCGAAAAAGAAGCGGGCAATTCGGTGAAATGCCAGAACCGGGAAAAACCAGGGGCCGATAGATGCGAAGGTGAGCTTTACAAGGAAGCCACTAGTGAGCCGGATGACAGCATCGAGACCGCCGTGACGCGGGTGGCGGAAATGGAACAGCGATCTGGCGATGAAACGTGTGTAGGAGTGTCTCTTTTCCCGTGTAAGAGGAGTGTCAAAATGAGGTGTCGTCTGATTCTCGTGGCCGTCGCGGTGGTGGGCCTGGTCTCTTTGGCGAGCGCCAACACCCATGCCGCTGACCTGTTGGATCGTGTGATGACTGTCAGCTTTGAGAACGGGTGCGGTGCTGCTCCTGCGTGCGGTGTGGAACCCAGCTGTGCAGCGCCCTGTGCGAAAGCGTGCTGCGTGCCCCAACGCGTGAAATGCTGCAAGCCGTGCAAAGTGAAAGTCTGCAAGCCGAGCTGCTGCAACAAGTGCGAGCCGGCGTGCGGCGCGGCCCCGACCTGTGCAGCTCCGGCTGCCCCGGCGTGCGGTGCGGAACCCAGCTGCGGCGCAGCTCCGACGTGCTGCAAAGAACGCTGCCGTCCTTGCCTGCTGCAGAAGGCCGCTTGCCACGTTCAGGAAGCCAAAGACCGGATTCACTGCCGGCTGGCTAACCTGCACGAACGGCTGAAGGACGCCATGTGCCGTCCTTGCTGCGCTCCCTCGTGCGAACCCACCTGCGGTGCGGCTCCGACCTGCGGTGCGGCTCAGACCTGCGGTGCGGCTCCGACCTGTGCGGCTCCCGCCTGCGGCGCCTAACTAGCCTTCGCGGCTTATGGCCCCAACCTGCGACCTATCAACGGGTCCAGCAGGACACTCAACACAAGAGCCCTCGACTTTGGTCGAGGGCTTTTTGTTTGCGCCCCACACTCTCCTCCCCCACATTCCCTTGCCATTCCCCTCCCCAGCAACTCCGCTAACCCATCGCCATCGCCAAACAGTATTCCTGGCTAGTGCATCTTCACGGCTAAGATCGTGGGTTGTGAGCGGCATGGCACTAGCCGCCGGTGGCGATCGGAACCGGCGGCTAGTGCCTTGCCGCTCACGCATCGCCCCCAACTCTTAGCCTTGACGACGCACTAGTCCTCGACCTTGCCGCCGTCCTCACTAGCCCGCCACACGACGTCCGGCAGCCCGGCCGAGGCGTTGGCATAGCGGGCCAGCACGAACAGCAGATCGCCGAGCCGGTTGAGGTAGCACAGCGCCAATTCCGACACCGGTTGTTCCGGCGTGACGGCCAAGTGCACCACGCGACGCTCCGCACGTCGGCAAACGGTGCGGGCCGCGTGCAGGGTGGCGGCAGAGCGGATCCCGCCCGGCAAGATGAAGTTGTGCAGCGGCGGCAACCGCGAATCAAAGCGGTCGATATCCTGTTCCAACTGAGCCACCTGGCTCTCGGCGATGCGTAGGGCAATGTGCCGGGAATCACGCGGCGCCGCCACTTCCGCGCCGAGCACGAACAACTCGTGCTGCACCCGATCCAAGACGCCGTGGACGTCCTGCGGGAGGATTTCCGCCCGAGCGACGCCGAGAAACGCGTTCAGTTCGTCGATCGCACCGCAGGCCTCGATCCGCACGTGGTCCTTGAGGACCCGCACACCGCCCCAAAGCCCTGTCTCGCCCTCATCGCCGGTTTTCGTATAGATCTTCATCGGGGCACCTTCGGCAGCAACCTGTTCAACTCGATGACGACCGGTGGCTGCTGGTCCCGCGCCAGGCCGCCGATCAAGGTATGGGCGGTACAATCGTAGATCGTGACCGGCAGGATCTGCCCCGCCAGTGGACGCGGCCCGTCGAACACGACAATCCGATCGCACAGGCTGCGTCCCGTCAGTTGCACCACCTCGCCCTCGTCGCCCTGCTTCTCGGTCCGCCGGCTCGGACCTTCCACCAAGACCTCGACCGTTCGCCCCAGAAACGTCTGCTGGTCCTCTGCGCTGATCTGGTCCTGCAACGCCAGCAGTTCCGCGTTACGGCGGCGTTTCACGTCTTCCGGCACGTCGTCGGGCTGCAGCTGGGCCGCTTTGGTTCCCGCGCGTTCGCTGTACTTGAAGATGTAGCTGTTCTTGAAGCGGCACTCGCGGACCATTTGCACGGACTGTTGAAAATCCTCCTCCGTCTCGCCGCAGAAGCCGACGATGAAATCGCTGGAAACTGTTGCCGTTGGCAGGATCTCCCGGACGCGGGCCAGCATGTCGCGGTACGCTTCCACGGTATAGCCCCGCTTCATGCGGGCCAGCACGCGATTCGACCCGCTCTGCAACGGCACGTGCAGGTAGGGCGAACACTTGGGCAGATCCCGCACGGCTTGCAGCAGCTCGTTGGTCAGATCCAGCGGATAGTTCGTGACAAACTTCAGCCGGCGGATCCCGTCGACCCCGTGGAGCGTGACCAGCAGATCAGCCAATCGGGTCGTCTTGCTGCCCGCCCGAAACGCATAGCTATTCACGGTCTGTCCCAACAGCGTAATCTCCAGGCAGCCTTGGTCGGCCAGCACCTGAGCCTCGGCGACAATCTGCTCCGGCGGGCGTCCCTGTTCGGGACCCCGCGTGCTGGGCACCACGCAGTAGGTACAGAATTTGTCGCAACCGATCTGGATGCGCAGATAGGCTTGAAACGGCGTCGGACGGGCCTGCGGGTCGCGCAGCGGGTCGAACGTCTCATGGCTGCGCCGGATCTGCTCCAGTGGTCCGTCGCGCCGGCCCAGGCTGACCGCCACCTGGCGACCGGCCCCGGAACGCGCCTGTTCAATCAAGTCGGCCGTCTGCTGAAGTTGACCGGGTCCCACGACCAAGTCCACGAACGGAGCCCGCTGGAAGATCAACTGCTGATCCTTCTGGGCCATGCAGCCCAGCACGCCGATGATCTTTTCAGGATGTGATTGCTTGTAACGCCGGAGTCTGCCCAACGCACTGTAGATTTTGTCTTCGGCGTGCTGCCGCACGCTGCAGGTATTGAACAGGATCGTATCCGCTTGCAGCGGATTGTCCACCACTTCGTAGCCTCGCTGTTTCAGGATCGCCACGACCATCTCGCTGTCGAGGACATTCATCTGACAGCCCACGGTTTCGATATACACGTACTGAGTCATGCCGACAGTCTATCACGCAGGCAACCGGTCCGACGAGCGGACGGACTGCGGAACAACCTAGCAGTAGGGGGGGCTGTGCCCGCCCTGTAAAGGTGTTAATCTCGTTGGAGTTCACGCTTGAGCGTGTCTTGTGCGGCGGGCATCGCCCGCTTCGCACGCTAAAGCGTGAACTCCAACAAGGCCCGACGCTACGGTTTCCCCAGAAAATCGCACCTTTACAAGGGTGGGTGGGTTGTGCCCACCGCAACTGCTTGCGCCTGGTGGTGCCTTGATCATAAGGTTACGATGATCCGCTGCTAGCATTTTGCGCCACCTTAGGCGAGCGGCAGGAAATAACGTACCCAATTTAATGTAGGATGGTCTTCCAAGACCGTCCCGATCGGCCTGGAAAGGCCGACCTGCGGGTAAGTTATTTCCTGCCGCTCGCCTTATGATCAAAGCCGCCTGGTGGGCACAGCCCACCCTACAATTTGTGCAAGCATTGTCGGCCGATTTGGTTCTTTCACAGCCTCGGAGCGTGGGACCGAGGGACGGGGTACGGTTAGCTGCCCTGGCTTGCCTTGCGAAGCAGCGGGGATTATCACAGGGGCTGGTCCCTGAAGGTCGCTCGGAATATCCGTCCCGCAGGCCCAACCGGATCGCTCTGCTGCCATGTCCCAGTTGCTATTTGATGCCTTCCTGCGAGCACTAGACACCTTGTGCAAGCATCTTCGCCGATTGGATTTTTCAGCAGTCTCAGTTGGGTCGCGGTTAAACGAATATGCAGGCACGGCTGTCTCCCATGCTCAATTGCCCGTGGGCATCTGGATGTTGACGCCATCCTTCTTTAGCTGTTCCCGAAGCCACTCAAACCGCTGGTAATTCGAGATGGTGATCGGGCCAGTGTACCCGTCGCTCTGCATCTTGCGCGGCGGGTACTTAACATACGTCAACATCAGTTCCTTGATGTGTTGGCCCATGATCGGTGCAATCCAGGTGCGCTCGGTAAAGCTGTTCATCAAAATGTCGTAGCGTTCCTGCGGATCCGCCCAGAGATCGAAAATTTGCGGCACCGTCGCCACGTACTTCTCCGCACCCTTCCAGCCCAGGTTGCTGTCTACGGCCAAGCCACCGGTGGCTTGGCCATCATCACCTCGCAGGTTGAAGACGAATTTGTAGTTATGCCAGCGAAAGGCCCCCGGCGTGAGTTCGTTCTCCGTAAAGTAGTACCAGGATTCGCGCGCGCACTTGCCGGTGCCGAACAGGACCGGCGACATGTCGATGCTGTCGAAAATGGTGGGCTGACCTTCGCGGTCCTTTTCGGGCAGTTTCACGCCTGCGAGCGCTGCAAAAGTGGCCATGTAATCCAGCGATCCCACGATGTCGTGGTTCTTGGACCCGGCCTTGATCTTCGGCCCCCAGGCAAAAGCCGGTGTGCGGTTACCGCCTTCCCGCACGGTCCCCTTGGTGCCGCGGAAGGGCGTGTAACCGGCGTCAGGATAGACGTCCTGCCAGGCGCCGTTGTCCGTGGTCCAGAAGACGTAGGTATTCTTGTCGAGCCCAAGCTCACGAACCTTGTCCATGACTCTGCCGATCCGTGTGTCGTTCTCGACGATCGAATCGGCGTACTTGCTCTTGGACATGGATTTGTGTTGGAAGTCGGGGTGCGGCATGTTCGGCTGGTGGACCTTCATGAAGTTGATGCTCATGAAGAACGGCTTGTCGGACTTGGCCGACCCGTCGAGATATTCCAGCGAAGCCTTCTCGACATACTCGTCATAGAACGGAATCCCGACCAGGCCTTTGTCGGGTGTGTTGACGTACTGGCCGTTCACCTTGAATTCTTCGATCGCTTTCTCGCCGGCCTTGCCGGACAGCGCCCCCTTGGTCACCTTGGCGAACATGTCACGCAGCTCCGCGGGCATGTCGGGGAACCAGGCCGGATCGGCATAGGTGTAGGCGTTCAGATGATACAGGCCGCAGTACTTCATCTCGTCGTAGCCCTGGGCGATGGGCAGCGCATAGTCGGCCTCGCCCAGGTGCCACTTGCCGGTGAAGAAGGTCTGGTAGCCGGCAGTTTTCAGCACGGAAGCCACCGTCCACTCGGCGGCCGGCAGCCCACCACCCTGACCCTGGAAGGCCACGCAGGTCATGCCGCTGCGGTTCGGGATGCGGCCCGTCTGCACGGCAGCGCGGCCCGGGGTGCAACTCGGCTGCCCATAGAAGGAATAGAACGTCATGCCCTCCTTCGCCAGTCGGTCGAGGCCGGGGGTGGGCATGCCCCGTCCCTCGCCTCCGCCGTAGGGACCCGAGTCCCCGTACCCGAAATCGTCGGACAGGATCAGGATGATGTTGGGCTTCTTGGGCGTCGCGGCCGAAGCCACCGTGGCTAGCGTCACCACCGACGCCAGCGCGCACAGCCCGGCCAGGGCACGAACCAGTCTGACAGATCGCATCGTCAAGCCTCCTTCACGCTGCGGGAATTGGAAAAGGACCAAGCGTCACGCAGCGAGAAGCTTGGTCTTGCTTCACTTAGCGGCGAAATCGCCCGGGCCACAACGGCCTGATTGGCGTACCTAACCTGTACGTTGTCGAGACGGGCACCGACGAAGATGTGACCCGTATGGCACGGAACCTCGCGGTGGCGTCCGTGCGTTTCAACTTCCGTACTCTAGATGGTTGCCTATGCTTGGAAAGGGGGCAACCCTCCCCAGCACGTCGATTAACGGATTCCTAGCTGACTTGCCGGTGAAGTCGGGACGTTGCAGGACGGGGAAGACGTCGACTTGCAGATCGGGCAATCCTCCGCGGTCGCGTTTGCGAACATCGCGCAAGACCTTGTCGAGCAATACACGCTGGCCGTTCGCGCGCTCGTTTGAGCCTGAGCGTGGTCGGTAGTTCCGAGTGGTGAAATGCCCGCGCCGAAAACGCGTTCTTGCTGCTCCTCGCGAGCATGAGCAGCGCTCGACTGACGGGACCGGGGGTCTTCCGCCACAACGTGGCAGCCCTATGCCAGCCCAGGCCAGCGGCCGGGGGGACGGTTGCGTGACAGCCCACGAAGCCCCCACGGGGCGGCCCTCAACCTGACCTTGACAGGCAGACTGCGTACCTGGCCCAAGTGCGTCCCTTCTCGCGCTATTCGCACGGATGGCAGAGCCAGAGCACGGATGAAGACCGAACCAAAAAGTCATCCGTGCTCTGGCTCTGCCATCCGTGCGAGAAACCAACCCTAAAAGATCCGACAGGTGAGTCAATACGGCATTTCAATCAGCCAAGGCCGCCCCTTCGGGACTGTCATGCCTGCCGACTGCGAAACGCCAGGTCCCAGCCTCACGGCGCGGGCGGTACTCCCACTGTCGCACTACTCGCTGCACGGGGCGTATGTTCCGGCGCTGTCGGCACAGGGTCCGCCACAAGCCCCATATCGCCAGGTCAGGCCCAGGCCGATGTAGTACACGGCGACCGATGCGGTAGTGTTGCCAAATTGGTCGTCAGCCTTGAGCAGGCCACCGGCAAACAAGTCCAGGTCCAGACCCTGAACCAGGATGTCTTGACGCCCGACGCCTGCGGTGATGCGGTGCTGGTTGATCGCAGCGGTGCTCGCCGCCTGGAACAGTTGCAGTTGCGATTGCGCCACGGGGAATCCCGCGAGAAGGCTCCCCACATTGTGGTTTATGGGATTGGTGTTGTACGAATAGCCCAGGCGGAACTTGTTCTGTCCCCGGGTGAGTTGACTGCCCAGGGCAAAGGCCCACTGGTTGACAAACACGTCCTGCCACAGGGCCGCATTTTCCCAGAGCTTGTAATAGACGTCCGCGGCAATCAGCAGATTGCCGTCGAGCAGACTGCGGTTGGCATAACCAAAACCATAGGTCTCCGGCTGGTCGATGGACAGGTCGCGGTAATGCTCCGGCACTCCCGGCACAACGACCGCGTTCGGGAAGGTGAATCCCAACTTGGTCTGGTAGTAGAAACCCACCGTATTGTAGGGATTCAAGTCATAGTCGACGCCCAAGGTGGCACGCAGCGCATAGTCGTGGACCATCGCGGTGCTTCCGAACGTTTGGCCGAAGATCTGACCAAATCCCATCTGCTCGAAGCCCGTCCCCAGCGTGATCGCCGCACCGACGGACAACTGGTCGGTCAGTTCAACGCCGGCCCCCACATTCACGCCCAGGACCATGTATTCGCCGCTGACGCTGTTGAGCATGGCATTCTCCTGAACTCGGCCGCGATACTCGGCGCCCAGCCCGCTCAGGCCGGCGACGCCGAGTCCTAGAGTTCCAGGCAGACCCAGGGAGCGGAGATCCTGTGCCACGCCGATCTCAGTGGCGACAAACCCCTGCGTGCGTGACGTGGCGCTGAAGGGTTGCCCTTGAGTTTGTGTGTTGTTCACGCCGTTGTTCGTGACCGCAGGGTAACCTTCGATCCAGCCGCCCCCCAGCGTGAACTGCGTGCCGTGGAACTGGGCCAGTGTGGAGGGATTGCCGAAGACCGCGGCGGGAACATCTTGCGGCATGGCCACACTGACGCCGGCCATGCCTCCCGAGGCCGGGGTCATCACATTCTGGGAGTCGGTGCCATAGCCCTGGCCGAAGGCGGACGGGAGATGGGCTGCCAGCGCGGCGCCCAACACGATCGTCCTGAGGAATAGTTGTTTCATGATTGCCTCCTTGATGGCAAATTGAGAATCATCAAAATCTCACTTCGAATATTTGACTTCGACCCCAACCGCTTTGTGAGGCTGCTGAAAAAAGCGACTGGCTCCGCAAGACGTTGTGTCTTCGCCAACGGTTCGCCACTGTTACTTGCGGTGCTCGTCCCCTTTCTTCGCCGCATCCTTGTGCGGTTGGTAAAATTCCGATCCGTCGGTTTGTTGCTGATGTCCGTACCAGCCGTTACCATAAGGCTTGGTGGTTTCTTCGGCAGACGTGGTGCCCACCGCTAAGCGTGCTCGCCCAGATCCTCGCTTTTGCCAAAAGCGTTACAGTTTACCGCTTGGCGGGTGAGTTTCTGGCGCTGGTCCAGTGCGTATCGCTTTCCGAAGTGGCAGGGCAAGCGTTCGGTCGCCGCGATTGCACTCATACGCTAACCCGGAAGCGGCAGTCGACTTATGCTCCGCTACGCACAGGCAATCTCGTCCTCGAAAAGGTCTCCGAAAGACAATGGTCTTGCCGGATCTCGCTGGCACTCTGCCGGGAACCTGCCGTAACGTTGGCTCAAATTATCGGGATTGAACCGGAGAAGAGACGCAAAACGCGCAAGCCGCTGGAACGGGTTGTACGCTTTGCAGGGGTGCGCACGGACGAATCCTCGCGATTTGGAGCCGGCCGGCCCTCGGCCTCAGAGGCACGGCACTTCCGGAAATTCTACGATTTCGGCCACGTCTCCGCGCTGTGATTTTCCCGGAGTACCGGGGCGAGGGAGCTATTTTTCGACTGTTGTAGTTTAAGGCCACTCGCAGCACCTAACCTCAATCCTGTGGATGGACACAATCATGCGAACGCTCACTCTCGGACTGGTGGCAGCTCTCTGGCTTACCATCGCCTCCGCCTGTTCCGCCGCCGACGCGCAGAAAATCGGCAACATCGATATCTCGCAGTGGCGCGGGTTCAATCTGCTGGAGAAATTCACGCTGCGCGGCAACGCCCCGTTCGTGGAGGACGATTTTCGATGGATCGCCGAGCTGGGCTTCAACTTCGTCCGGCTTCCCATGGATTACCGCTGCTACACAGAGCCGGACAACTGGCTGAAGTTCAAGGAGAACGCGCTGTGGGACATCGATCAGGCGATCGCCTTCGGCGAGAAACACCACATCCACGTCTGCGCGAACTTGCATCGCGCGCCGGGCTTCTGCATCAACCCGCCTGTGGAGACGACCAACCTGTGGACCGACGAGCAGCCGCTGGCGGCGTTCGTCGCGCACTGGGTCATGTTCGCTCGCCGCTACAAGTCGATCCCCAGCCAACGGCTCAGCTTCAATTTGCTGAACGAACCTACACGCTCGACCCCCGAACAGTACTTGAAGGTCTTCCGGCGCACGATCGAGGCCATTCAGCAGGAAGACCCCAACCGCTTGATCCTTGTCGACGGCAGGGAGGTCGGCCAGCACCCGGTTCCGGAATTCCTCGCCTATCGGAATGTCGTCCAAGCCACGCGAGGCTATCATCCGGGTCTGATTTCGCATTACAAAGCCAGCTGGGTGAACGGTTCTGATCAATGGCCGGAACCGACCTGGCCCATGTTGCAGATTGCGGGGCATCTGTACGGTCCGGCCAAACCGGATCTGCGCGGACCGTTGAGCATTCAGGGCGACCTGCCCGCCGGGACCGAAATCACGATCAAGCTGAACCTGATTTCCCAGAAAGCCAAGCTGGTCGCCAAAGCCGATGGCCGGACAGTCGCCGAGCAGTTGTTCGATCCCCAGGCCAACGCGCAGGATTGGAAGCGGGTCGAGTCGGAGCGGCGCTGGCCCATCCATCAGACGGCGCGCGAAGTTCGCTGCACCGTCACCCTGCCGACAGCAGCCAAGGAGTTCTCGCTGGAAAACGTCGAGGGCGATTGGCTGAGGTTTAGCGAGGTGACCGTGCAGTTGCCCGGCGGCCAGCGCCGCGGGTACGGCACCGATCCGTCGTGGGGCCGCCAACAGACTCCGCTTCAACTGGGTGCCGACGGCCGCATCGCGCCGCCGCCGGGCGCCGATCCCGACGCGCCGCTGACCGAGTATCTGCAGCCGTGGCTAGACATCTCGGCTCGTGGTGCCAGCGTATTTGTTGGCGAATGGGGCTGCTTCAATCAGACTTCGCACCCCGTGGCGCTGGCCTGGATGAAGAGCTGGCTGGAGCAATGGAAGCAGGCACGGTTCGGCTGGGCGCTCTGGAATTTCCGGGGCAGCTTCGGCATCCTGGACAGCGGCCGCCCAGACGTGGTCTATGAGGACTGGCACGGCCACAAGCTCGACCGCGACATGCTCACGCTGTTGCAGCAGTACCAGAAGCAGTGACACCGAGCGCGCCGAGAGATGACTGCACGGTGGCCCCTGAGACGTCTGGCCGACGACCCGTTCTCACCGTAGCCTGAGGCAACGCCCCAAAAAAGCCGAAGCAAGACGAGATTCCCTGAGCAGTAGCAGTAGGGTACATCAAGCTCCTTGGTAGCAGTGCTAGTCTTTTCGCAACCTGTTGGCCATATGGAGTTTACGAACTTAGTGTACGCGCGTATCCATGTAGCGCAAGTGCTTGGCGCGCAAGGACTTGCGACTTGTGTATAACGACGATGGCTTGCCCGGGGGATACTTCCGTTTCTTGCTACCCACACGCGGATCCCACTCCCGCCTCGCCCGCGGCGGCGAAGCCGCCGCGGGCGAGGCGGGAGTGGAAGGGGCGAGTTGGGCCGTCTGGTGTAGCGAGAAACGTGAGCCTCCACGGGGCAAGCCCGTGGCATCCAACTCGCAGAACCAGAACCTTCGGCCAGCGATTAACGGCTGGCTTGTTGGAA
>JAPLNJ010001032.1 GCA_026692885.1 Planctomycetota bacterium
CTCCGCCGGCCTTCCTGCGAGGCGGAGCCTCGCGTCCAGTGGGTTACGAGGCAGAGCCTCGTAACCAGAGCGATGTTTCTCTCGTTCCCAGGCTCCGCGTGGGAGCGCCAGTGTTGACGCTCCGCGTCGTCTGCCCAAGGACGCAGAGCGTCCGTGGCTTGCGTTCCGACGCAGAGCGTCGGAACGAGAGGAATCCTGGGGCGGACGCCCCGCGTTTGCTTTGCGGCGACGGAGTAGCGTGGTCCGGGCCGCCTAGGGTACAATCGTGCCAGTTGCTTTCGCTGTTTCATCACGCAGACAACACGCAGACAAGGAGAAGACACCCATGCAGAACCGCCTGATGCTCGTAGCCCTTATCGGAGGCTTGGTGGCCACCGCTTCCGCGCGCGAACCCGTACCGCCGAAGACGCACCCCGATTCGTCGAATTGGGAGAAACTGTTTGCCCAGGACTTGTCCAACGCCCTCGCTCCGGCGGGCGTTTGGTCGTTCACCGACGGCGTGCTGACGGCCACCGAGGACCAGTGCCTCTGGTCGCGGAAGCAGTACGAGAACTTCGTCATCGACCTGGAGTTCAAGACGGCCAACGGCACGAACAGCGGTGTGATCATCTATTGCAGCGACATGCAGAACTGGATCCCCAACTCGGTCGAAGTCCAAATCGCCGATGACTTCGCCAAGCAATGGGCGGAAAGCCCGGCCAGCTGGCATTGCGCGGCCATCTTCGGACACTTGGCCCCCACGAAATCCACGGTCAAGAAACCGGGCGAGTGGAACCGCATGACCATCACCGGCCAAGGTTCGCTGATCTACGTAATGCTCAACGGCACACTGGTCACGGAAATGGACATGCGGAAGTGGACTTCCGCGAAGAAGAACCCCGACGGCAGCGACATTCCGCCCTGGCTCAGCAAGCCGTTTGCCGAACTGATCACCAAGGGCCACATCGGCCTGCAAGGCAAGCACGCCGGCGCACCGATCTACTTCCGTAACGTGAAGGTCAAGCCGATTGAGTAGGTCCCGTCTGCCGGGTGGGATCTGCTGCAGCGGCGGGGTGGCCGGCGGCTGAGCCTAAGACGCGGCCGAAAATCAGCTCCCTCGCCCCGGTGAGGCTGCTGAAAAAGTGGCGGAAAGCAACGTGGGGTAAGCTTCCAGCTTGCCAATCTTCCGTATTCTCCGTTTCCTCGTCTTCCTCGGCTACGCATTTGGCAAGCTGGAAGCTTACCCCACGACTAATTCAGCAGCCTCCCGGTACTCCGGGGAAAGGGGCGAAACGGCGAATGCCGAAGTTGTTACACGTGGACCGGTCTCTCCGAGACCGGGTTTCGCGTCTCGGAGAGACGCGACCACGTGGGCGCAATGCCGCCCATCAATTTCCATCCGCCGGCCTCAGGTCGCCGGCCGCAGCGAGCACCAGGGTTCTTCCTGCGACACGTCCACCGGCGGCGGACCGTCCAACTGGCCCGGCGAGAGAATCGCCAGGAACACCAGCGTTTGGTCGAACGGATTGTACGTGCCGTGCACCATGTTCACCGGGATATGGGCGATCTCGCCGGCTTCCAGAACCTGCCGCACCTGATCGACCCACTGCTCTGCCCGCCCTTCGACCACGTAGATGATCTCTTCCAGCGTGGGATGGCGGTGGAAAGCATGGCCGGTGCCCGGCGGCATGTGCACCCGCACCAGGGCCAGCTGCTCATTATCCACGAGTCCCGGTCGGCACAACCAGTGATGCGGCCCCCAGGGCAACACCTCGACTTGGGCTCGGTCCTTGGTCACGAAGTGCGACAGCGGTGTCGTCATGTTTCAGTTGCTCCCAAAAGCCTTGTTTGCGTCCGTCGAACGATACAGATATTTTTGAAGTGTAGGCTCGCGTAGCGAACGCTGCAAGCACGGAACTTCCGCTCATGGGGACTTCCGTTCTTGAGCAAAGTGAGACAGTCGAACTACTGGTGTTAGGGTTTCGGGGCGGAGAACTGGTAGACGCCAGACGGGACGGCGTAGATGGCCGCACCGTTTTCCTGCCGCAGGAACTTGACCCCCTGGGCCTGCTCGATGGGCCGCCCACCTTCGGTCACGGTGGCCGGGTCCTGCGCCGGCATGTAGACGGTGGCGGTGGTGTTGGGCGGTACGGTAAAATCCCAGACCAACTTGCCGTCCGCGATGCGCCAGTGGCTGCTGATGCGGCCGTGCACCGAGTCGTAGTGGGCTTTGACCCAGGTCAGGTCGCCGACGACTTGGGGCCGGAGCGTGAACTGCTTGAAGCCCGCACGGGCCGGACCGGGGACGATCCCGGCCAAGCCGCGGTAGAACCATTCTTCGACGTGGCCCAGCATGCAGTGGTTCTGGGACGAGCCGGGATTCGTGTCCCAGGCTTCGGTCAACGTGGTCGCCCCGTGCTTCAGTTGGTAGGCGTAACCCGGGCCGTCGTCTTGGGTGACCAGGTCATACAACACCTCGCCCCGCCCGGCGTCGGACAGCGCCCGCACGACATACATGAAGCCCACGTCACCGGCCGTAACCCGATTGCGGTTGGCCCGCACGGCCTGGACCAGGTTCTCCAACACGGCCGCCCGCCGGTCGGCCTCGACCAGGCCCAGCACCAGCGGCATGGCCTGGGCCGTCTGGCTGCCCCGGTCGTATCGGTTCTGGTCGGGATGAAAGAACTGCGAGTTGAACGCCGTCCGCACTTGAGCGGCTTGCTCGGCGTAGCGTTTTGCATCCTCCGCGTGGCCGAGTTGCTGGGCGGTCTCGGCGACGATCACCAGGTCGCCGTAGTAAATGGCGGTCGCGGTCAGACCCTTGGAGGTCAATTGCGATTCGCCCGGGCCGCGCGGCCCGATATCGTACCAATCGCCCAGTCCGTGCGAGACAATCTGGCCCTTGGCGGTGCTCGCCAGATAATCCACGTACCGCCGCATGACGTCGTAATGCTGGTCGAGCAGGCTGCGGTCGCCGTACATCTGCTGCACATGCCAGGGATTGAAGACACTGGCGCTGCCCCACTCGGGCGAATCGCGAAACCCGCCGCCGAAGACCGTGTACTCCGGCGCAATGTCGGGCACCAATCCGTTGTCCAATTGCGACTCACGCATGTCCTGCGAGATCTTGGCGTAGAACCGCGGCGCATCGTAGTTGACCATCAGACCGCGGGCCAGCAGATGGGACACCTCCAGCCAGCCGAGTTTCTCGCGGTGCGGACAGTCGGTCAACACGCTCTGGAAGTTGCTGCGGATCGCCGCATTGATCAGCTCGTGGATCTGGTTCACCAGCGGATTCGAGCAAGCGAACTCGCCGACGACTTCCGCCGAATTGCTCAGGAACTGGCCCCGCAGATCGAGCACGCGCGGTAGGTCGGCTGGTGCGTCGGCCACCCCCTCGGGCACCGCCCCCTCGATCTGCACGTAGCGAAAACCATAGTAGGAGAACCGCGGCGACCAGGTCTCCTTGCCGCTGCCTCGCAACCCGTAGGAGAACCACATCGGACCGCCCGAACTCCGCTGCGAGACGAGCCCCGACGCTTCCAGTAATTCTCCCGGCACGAGTTTGACCAGCGCGCCCGCCGGCCCGCGCACGGTCAGCCGTGGGCGCCCGGAGAAATTCCGGCCGAGATCGTAGACAAAGACGCCTGGCTTGGGCTGCGTGACCTGCACCGCCGGGAACTCGTGGATCAGCTTGATCGGCGGCGCGGTCTGCGAGCGGAGGACGCCGCCGGGGCCGTCGAGTACCTCGGCCACTGACCAAGCCGCATCGTCGAAGCCCGCGCGATCCCAACCGGGCAACTCTTGTTGGGCGTCGTAGTCCTCGCCGCCGAAGATGCACGAGAAACGGATCGGACCGGCGGTCGCTTTCCAGGTCTGGTCCGTAGCGATCACGGTGGACGTGCCGTCTGCGTGTTCGACCACCAGTTGCAGGAGCAGCTTCGGCGGGCCGAACGAGCCTTTGAACTTGATGTACCGGCCGCCCGTCACGTTGTACATGCCGTTGCCTAACAGAACGCCGATGGCGTTCTTGCCGGGAGCCAACGCGGCGGTCACGTCGTAGGTGCTGTACAGACACGTCTTGCGGTAGTTGGTCCAGCCGGGGTCAAGTTCCCGGTCGCCCACGCGCCGGCCATTGAGCTGCAGTTCGTAGTGGCCCAGCCCGCAGACGAAGACGGTCGCTCGGCGGACCGGCGCGGTGAGTTCGAATTCCCGGCGCAGAAGCGGTAGCGGCGAAGAACCGGCTGCGAGGTCTTTCCCCGGCGGCAATTGGACGCCGATCCAGCGCGCGGTCCAGTCGGCCGGCTCCAGCAGTCCCATCGTGAACGACGCCGGTGGACTCCAGGCGGACGCCCGGCAATCCCGGTCCCAGACGCGCACCTTCCAGAAGTACTGCCGGTGCGATTCCAGCCGCCGGCCTGCGTACGGGAGGTGCAGGCTCTGGTCGGAGGCCACTTGGCCGCTGTCCCACGCATCGCCTTGATCTTGCTGCAGCAACGCTTCGCTGGACGCGACCAAGACGTGCAAGGCCGACTGCCGCAAACCTCGTCGCGGAGGGACGACGGCTTGGGATTGCCAGCTCAGTCGCGGTCGGGCCGCGTCCACACCGAGCGGCGATTCCTGGTACTCACAGCGCAGCTTTACGGGCAACAGCGCGCCGGCACCGGCCGGTTCGGCGGCCCGGGCGGTCGGACCGCCAGCCGCGAACAGGCACAGGACGAGCCAGGAGGCCACGAGGAAAGTCTTCGACGCAAGCGGAAACAGGCGGTCGTGCATGGTGGGCTACCTACTCTCTTTCACATAGGCCTCGTACAACGCGATCGCCTGTTCGTCCGAGAAACAGCGGGCGAGCACCAACCGCGCGCGTGCCGTGGCCGTCTGGCCGGATTTGACGTCGCCGCCAAACAGCGACATGTAGAGCGAACGATGGCCTTCCTCGCCGAAGGGCATGGCCACGGCAAAACAGTCGCCCGGCGGGGCCATCACCATGCCGGCCAACCCGGTGGCCGCATCCCGTCGCAGGGCCACTGCGCCGGCCAGCGGCGGCATGATCTTCCAGTCGACCGGATTCGGCGGCCGCCGCCAGCGACCGTCGCTGATCGTGTTCACCGCTTGGTCGTCGCGGGGGAACATCTGCCACGGGGCCGCGGACTGCTTGGCTTCCAGGAAACCCGGTTTGCCGCCTGTCTCAGGACAGGCCTGCACGTAAGCGAACGCCGACGCAAAGCCTTCGAAGTACGAGGCCAGGAATACCTCGAACCGCGGCAGGTCCTGGCGTGGAGTGACGGTTGTCGTGACGTCGAGCGTGTTCGGTGCGGCCCAGCGGTAGACGGCGCTCAAGTCGAACGGGTGCTGCTGATCGGCTTTCCACAGTGTTTCCACCGCGCCGTCAGGAAGCAGCTTGGCCTGACTGGCCCAATCCCAGGCCGCGGTCCCGTAACGAGCTTCGGAGTCGAGCAGCCGGTAGTGCGAACACAGTCCGTAGACCTTCGCCAGGGCCGTCCCGGACGCCGAGTCGGTCATGGGGGTCAGGCCCCGCGATGCCCCTTGTGACCGCAGGACGCCGCGGAGCACGCCGGTATCGAACGCATACTCCTTATCCGCCGCAGCAAACGCCAGCTGCGTTTCGGCGGCCCTGCCGACAGCCGTCGCCCACCAGGGCAGAGCGACCGCCGCAGCCGCCCCCCGCACAAACTCACGTCGTGTCCACGGAACGGTCTGGTTGCCTACCTCTGGTTGCATGTTCTGGCTCCTTGGTTGAGGGTGACCTGATGCATCGGGAAAAACGGACGACCCAATGATCGCGAACGGCGTCGGATGATTCCGTGATGGAAGCGATGGCTGGCTAAAGAATATCACGCAGGCGATGTTTCGTCAGCAACCCTGACTCACGTAGCTGCCGAATTTGGGCCTCATGGCATCTGCCGGAGAGGAAGCGTCCTTAGGAAGGCCACCGGGTCGAGAATCGCGATGTGTGGCAACCTCCCGCGGATCGCCTGAGCGTCGGGACCGGGATTGTCCATCAGGCTCAGGAGATCCTGATCCCATGTGACTAAATGGGTGGCTCGAGCCGCGACAGCCAATTTCAAGTATTTCTCGTCCTTCGGATCGCGTGCCAGTGTGATTAGCGAAGGAGTCTCCGCTAGGCAATGCGCGAAGCTTCCCAACCGCGTGAGGAAAGCGGCAACCGTTTCGTAGGTTAGCGTCGGGAACTTCTTCCGGATCCGGGGCCGCGTCAGCACATCCCGGACATCGTCCAAAACTTCCACGCTCAGGAACAGCTCCACGTGTCCCGCCTCAGCCAATCGCAGACATGCCGCGGCCGGTCCCTCCGCGCGGGCTGCGCCTTGGAGGAACACCATGCAGTCGAACACCGCCTGGACGCTCACCGTTGACTCCCTTGCCCCGCTCGGTAAACGTCCCCCCGTGCATCCTCAAACAACACGGTCAATTCCTCGTCCGAGATGTCGCTCTCGGCCACTTGGCAGCGGAAGGGCGCCAGGATCTCGTCAAGCGTCGCTTCCGCGGTGACGCCGCGTTCGATCAACTGGCGCGCCACTGTCTCGACATCCTGGCCGCTACGTTTCGCCCTCTCCACAAGCTTTCGCTCCGTGTCAGGCGGCAACATGATCGTGATGGTCATCTCGCGTCCCTCCCTCACGTATGGTGCAGAATACTCACAGTCCTAAGGATACCGCAGAGGAACGACTGGAAACAGGGCTGCCACTTCCACATGGACTAGGCAAACAGAAGGCCGCCGTGGCCTACGCCAATGCGGAGTTCCTGGCGGATCGCCCACGCGATGCCGAACTGCGGCTGGACTGTATCACTGCCAACAAGCTGTGGTTGAACGGCGAACGGTTGACCGCTAACAACGTGTATCACTCCGGTACACAATCGATCAGTACGTCAGCCGCGGGCGTCTGAGGGCGGGCCAGAACGCCATCCTGGTGAAGGTTTGTCAGGCGGACGTCAGGCTGGAAAGCCTGACCTACAGGGCCGCCTGTACACCGTGAGCGGCCCGATCGTGAAGTGTGCCGATGCCACCACCGGGGAACTGAAATGGCAGGTGCGGCTGAAAGGCAACCATTGGTCCACGCCGGTTGTGGCGGGCGGCCATCTGTATTGCACCGACGAACAAGGCGAGGTTCGCGTCGTACGACTGGACGAGGGCCAAGGTGAAATCGTCGGCGAGGCTCGGTTTGGCGAGACGATCCAAGCTTCGCCGACCGTGAGCGGCGAGGCCCTGTACCTGCGCAGCGACCGACACTTGTGGAAGATCCGCTGAATCGTCGGCACCACGCCATTTCCGCTGGCGAGCGGAACCCTGGATGAGCCTGCGATCTGGCTCCGCAACGTCACATCAGGGGGCTGACACCCGATGCCACTGACTTTGTAGCGGCACGGCGCGAGCCGTCCGGTATTACAGTCGGAAAACCGGGCGGCTTGCGCCGCTCCGCTAACAAAAAACGCCCCCAATGGTCCCAAAGTAAGCGGCCTTGGGCTGAGGCCCCCCGCTCGCCTAGCTAGTTGCGGCTGGCCGCGGGCGGGGAGACCGTGCGAAAACTCTCCGGCAATAGAGTCCGGACGTGGTCGATGATCCGCTCTTCGATCGCCGGCTGCACACGCTCGGGGCGGCCGTACGAGACCAGCGCACTGAGCGAATTGTTCACTTCATAGCCGCCCTCTTGGATCAGCCGCTGGGAGACTACGTAGTTCGAGACATCGTGGCTGTAGGCGTT
>JAPLNJ010001033.1 GCA_026692885.1 Planctomycetota bacterium
GGAAATCGTGGACGAAGACACCGGCCTCGGTGGGCGTTTCCTGGTGCAGTTGATGAAACGCAAACGAGCTCCGCTGCCGTGGACCAGGTTGGGCGTCGGCAGTCCGGTGATCCTGTCACCGAACGAGTTCGTAGGGCGCGCTGCACCTCGATCGGAGCAACGGGTTCGAGGAGGTGCTCCGCACCAGGGCGAAGCCGGATACCGCGGCGTGGTCTACGCTCGCGACGAGAGTTCGCTCCGCGTGGCCCTCGGCAGCGAGCCGGAGGACGTGGGGGAGCACGACGCTTGGCGAGTCGACCTGTCCCACGACGAGATCGCGGTGCAACGCCAGCGTGCGGCGCTCCAGCGGGTACGTGCGGCACGCGGCGATCGGCTGGCGGACTTGCGCGACGTGCTGCTCGGCCAGCGTCCGCCGGAATTCAACCCGGTGCTGGACGAGCCGGCGCTGGATACCGACTTGAACGCCACGCAGTTGGCGGCGGTGGAATTTGCCCTGTCCGCCCGCGATCTGGCGTTGATCCACGGACCACCGGGAACCGGCAAAACGACCACCGTGGTGGAGGTGATTCGGCGAGCGGTGCAGCGCGGCTGCAAAGTCCTGGCCTGCGCGCCGAGCAACATGGCGGTGGACAACATCTTCGAACGGTTGCTGGCGGCCGGCACACGCGCGGTGCGGCTGGGACATCCGGCGCGTGTATTGCCCGAACTTCGATCTCACACGTTGGACCTCTTGGTGGGCGAGCATCCGGACGTGCGGTTGGCCCGCAGGCTGGTCAAGGAAGCACGGGCCCTGTTTCGCAAGGCCAGCCGATTCACGCGGGCCAAGCCGGAGCCGGGCGTACGGCAGGAGGCGCGTCAGGAAGCCAAATCGTTGCTGAACGACGCGCGGCGGCTGGAGTCCCAGGCAGCCGATCAGATCCTGGATACGGCCCAGGTGCTATGCGCCACCACGACCGGCTTGGATAGCGAAGTGCTCGGCACACGCCGGTTTGACCTGGCGGTGATCGACGAGGCCTGTCAGAGTGTCGAGCCGGGCTGCTGGATTCCGCTGCTGCGCTGCGAGCGTGTCGTGCTTGCTGGCGACCACTGCCAACTGCCGCCAACCGTGGTCAGCCGGGAGGCGGCGGCCGCCGGCTTCGGGGTCAGCCTGTTCGAGCGTCTGATGACGCTGTACGGCCCCCTGATCGCTCGGCGGCTGACGGTCCAGTACCGCATGCACACGGCGATCATGGATTTTTCCTCGTGGGAGTTTTACGACGCCGAGCTCGAGGCCGACGCGTCGGTCCGCGAGCATTTGCTGCGTGATCTGCCGGGCGTTTCTCTCACGCCGCTCACCGAGACACCGGTCGAGTTCCTGGACACGGCCGGTGCCGGCTTCGAGGAAGAGGACGAGCCGGACGGCGAGAGCCGTTTGAACCCGCGCGAAGCCGAGTTGATCTGCCGCCAAGTGCAGGCTTTACTGGAGGCCGGTTTGCCCGCCGCCAGCATCGGCGTGATCACGCCGTATGCCGCCCAGGTGCGGTGGCTGCGGGAACAACTGCCGGTGCGCGGCCTGGAGGTCGACAGCGTCGATGGTTTTCAAGGCCGCGAGAAGGAAGCAGTGCTGATCTCACTGGTGCGTTCCAACCCCCGCGGCGAGATCGGTTTCCTCTCCGACGTGCGGCGGATGAACGTCGCGCTGACCCGCGCCCGCCGGAAGCTGTGGGTGGTCGGCGACAGCGCGACCCTCTCGGCCCATCCGTTCTATCAACGTCTGATCGAGTACTTTGAACAGATCGGCGCCTACCGCACCGTCTGGGATGCGGACGTTTAGGCACACGACGGAAGTAATCCCGGTAAGTGCCCTTGCCAGTGCGGGAAAGAGCAGGGTGTGGGGAAAGGAGACGGAAGCGTTGTTTCGATCTCGCGCCCCGGGGTAGCACGGATGGCAAAGCCGAGGCTCGGATGACAACCCGGAAACGAAGCAGAAGGACGTCTTCGGTGGACGATTCCGGCACCCGCCTGCTCGTAATCACGATCTTCGGTGGCCGTCCGCATTCGTCATCGGTGCCCCGGCCTTGCCATCCGTGCTACCGAAATGAAACTGCTGTGTGCCCTCACGCAGCCGGATGGCAGGCGGCGTTTCGACCCTGCGTTCTTAGCCAACGACCTGCGCGGTTACCAGTTCGATCCCTTCAGCCGGCACCGAATCCGCGCTGCGGAAGCTGGCCCACAGGCGCAACGGCAACAAGCCGATGGCCATGATCAGTAGTAGGATCAGCGCGGAGATGCCGAGCGTCGGCAGCACCCCTTCGGTGAAACCGTACGAGTGCAGGCCGACCCCGAGTTCGTTGACGCCGAACCACGACCAAATGGTGACGATGCCGCCAGCGACGGACAGGACCGCCAAGCCCCGCTCGCGCACCATCCTGGACCACAGAGCGTGCAGAATCAGGACATTCCACAAGACGATGATCAGGGCGCCGTTTTCTTTGGGGTCCCAGCCCCAGAACCGGCCCCACGAATCGTCCGCCCACAAGCCGCCCAACACCGTGCCCACGAAGCTGAAGAACACCGCAAAGCACAACACGCCGTAGGTCACGCGTGAGAGCACTTTCGCGACGTCCGGCTTCAATGCCGTGGTCAGCACGCCGAGGAGGATAAAGAGCACGCCTAACAAGCAGGCCACAAACGTAGCGGAGTAACCCAGTGCCACGGTGACAACGTGCGTGGCCAGCCAGAATTGCGTGTCCAGCACCGCTTGCATGACGGTGAACGTATCGCCGCTGCCGGCCAGGGAATGCGCGACAAGTAACGTCAGGAACCCCGCCACCGACGCGACGATGTTGCCCAGTCCCAGCCGGTAAATGTATTCCAGCACCAGACCTGCCAACACGCACGCCCAGCCGATGAAGACCGCCGAGGAGTACAGGTTGGTGACGGGCGGTCGTCCGGAAATCACCATCCGGGCGCCAATCGCCAACGTGTGGACGGCGAACGTGATCACCATCAGCCAGAACGCGGCGCGGTTCAGCGGTTTGCTGAAGCCGATCCAGGCACAAGCCGCCAGCACGAAGGCCACAAAGTACAGCACATCGCAGTGGTAGAAAGGGGCGAAGTGGTTGATGTAGGCTTCGAAGCTGACTTTCTTCAGGCCCACGCCAGCGGGCATGTTGGCCGCCAGCCAGTCCTGATACCTGGCCACCGCCAGATTGAACGCAGTTGCATCGCCCCGTTCGTAGGCGGTGAAAATCGCGTTCCAAAGGACGGCGGCCGGAATCGGTTCGCCCTTGAGCAAGGTCTGCCGCAGGTACGATTTGTTCCAGGCCGTGGCATAGGGCAGCCAGGGGTCTTGCTCCGGTTCCTTGCCGGCAGCGGCCATGGGCACGGCCAGCGGGGCCTCCATCTGCTTGAGTTGGTTCTCGGCTTCCATCGCGGCCATCACCAACGGCCGCAGTTCCTCCTGTTGCTTGTCGCGGTCGGTGGCTGCGGCTGGCTCGCTGGGCAGCGGCGGAAAGGGCACCGGACGGAAGGCGGCGCTGAGCAGGGTGTACGTGCGGACGCGGTGCTCCAGATCCAGGATCTTCTTTTCGTAGACATCCAGCTGGTCCGACTTCTTCAGGCGGGCCTTGTCCGTTTGCTTCTCGAACTCGGCAATGTTCTTGCTCAGTTCCTCGACGGAGTAACGAAAACCGGGTCGCCGTTCGAGGCCCAGCGTATGCAAGACTTCCAGGTTCTGGATGCGGAAGAAGGGGTCTTTGTCCCCCGACTCCGACCGGGTAATGGCATCCAGCAGCCACCGCACGGCCGGTTGTTTGTGGCCCGTGGCGTCGACGAGCTCCTCCCGATCGGAGATGTTGCGCAGGCTGGTACGGGCCAGCGTGTCGATGGGTTTGACGCGTCCCTGGTAAACGATGGGTAACTGGCCGAACTCGTAGAAGTTCATGGTCTCGCCGCTGTCGCGTGGCAACCTGGCTTTGCCCGCCAACCACCCGGCAAAGATCAACACCAGCAAGGTCGGCACGATGATTCCGAGCGCGCCGCCGCCGCCGGATGCCACAGGTGTTTTCTGACGCCGCGCTCGTTTGCCGCCTCGGCCCTGCGGCTTGTCACCGACCATCGCATCCACCACACCGCCGACTCCGGACAGGCTCTCGGCCTGTCGCCGCAGAAAACGTACCAGGACGATCGTGAAATGTGCCAACATGCCGACGCTCACCAGCATGCAGGACACATAGGGGATCATCCAGCCAGTATTTGTGACCAGCTGCAGCGTCGTGACTTCCTTGCCGTTGCGGCCGCGGTCGTAGCCGCTCTGGTAGAAGGTCTCGCCCGCGTAACGCAACGGGTTGTTCATCCAGATTTTCTCTTCGCGGTCGACGTTGCGGGCGGGATCTCGCAACTGCACCAGGGATGAGTAGTTCTTGGGCGTGCTGGTGCCCAGGTAGTCGTCCTTGGACACGTCGATCAACGTCAAGGTGTAGGGCTTATAGGTGCGTTTGAACCGCAAGGCCAAATCGTACGACTTGTCCCCGGCTTGGACTTTCTCCGCCATGTCCGTGCCGCCGAAAAAAACGGACGCAAGGTGCGTCCCCAGATCTTTGCCGGTGTCTCTTTCGGTGAGCTTGAGGTACGTCGAAGCCATGTTCACTTTGCTTTCCATGCCCGCGCCGCTGCCCGACCCGCGCGGTCCGGCGGCGACCTGCAGTCCGAGTCCTACGGTGGCCAGATTTGCTTTGTCGCGCGGGGGGTCCTGCAACTCCGAATTCTTCCAGTATTCCACCACCTGGATGTCGAAGGGCAGATTCGGGTCCCGAATCGGCTCCTGGCGTGCCACGCTGGCGGCGAGCAACGAGCCGGGTACGGCGACCACCTCGTCCTCCGTTTTCGAGAAGGCGGGATTGATAATGGCCAATTCCGTCGCTCGAATGTCCATTGCGTAATTGGCCGTGGCGCCCTCTTCGATCGTGATGCGTTCCTCGACCGCATACAGGCTGACGAACAACTCGCCAAACATCAGCAGGCCGATTCCCGCGTGCAGCAAGACGCTGCCGCCGCTGTTCTTGAAGACCAGCCAGCAGCCCAGCAGCAGGACCAGACCCGCCAGTCCGCCCTGAATCAGTTGCCAGAGAATCCGCATGGCCGGATCGCCGAGGTAGTTCCCAGGCAGTACGATCCAGACGGCGAGCACCGTCAGGATCAGGCATCCGGCGGCGGCTAATATCAACTCGATGGTTCGGCCGGTCTTACGTTTGACCCACCAAACCACGCCCGCGACCGAGGCCAGCCACAACGCAACGGTGCCGATCTTGCACCCCAGCCACAGGGTGGCCCAGGCAAAAGGCGGCTTGGCCTGCAGACCGCCTTGGTTGTGTCCGCTGCCAATGACCAGCCAGGTCAGCAGGGCGCCCGCGACAATCACCGCCAGTCCCAGCCAGAGTCGCGTGCCCTGAGCTTGGATCTTGAACCGCAGCAGATGGGCGGCTGTCAGATTCACGAACAGGGCGGCCCCGATCAAGGCCCCGCCGGGAAAGGGGAATCGCCCGGGTATGTTCTGCCACTGCGGAAACCACGAGCGGGGGAAGAAGACCTGGACGTCGACCCAGGCGATCAACGAGCGGAAGTATTGTTCGATCACCTCCCACATGTCCTTGTCGACCTGGGCCAGGGTGCCCACGAACACGATGAAGATGGCCATCGCGAACAGGGCGACCGTCAGCCGCAAGGAAGTCAACGGCAGCAGCGCCCGCCGCAACACCGTCACGAGCGTGACGCGGGCGGCGGACAGCGCGGGTGGTGCGGGAACGTGATCGAGAAAAGTGCTGGTGGCCATCATTGGCTCCTGGGTGTGCGTATTCTTGGCGAACTCGTAGGTCAGCCTTTCCAGGCTGACATCGCGCTAGTAGGGTGGGCTGTGCCCACCACCCATAGCGTTTTGTGGTGGGCACAGCCCACCCTACTGGAACTTGAACGACTTGACAAAGCTTTCGAAGTTCTGTTTTTCGCGTTGGGTCAGTTCCGGATCACCGGTCAATTTCACGTACCAACCCTCGCCTCCGCGAACCAGCACGGCACCCAGGACCGATTGCGTGGGTCCGACCAGTTCGACGTAGTCGGCCGAGAGGTCGCCAATCTCGAGCTTGCGGAGTTGCTGGGCTAACTCCTTCTCGTCGAGGGGTGCCAGTTTGATCTGGCCTCGCCAGCGATTGATGTTCTGCAGCAGCGGCATTTGTCCGGGCAAGCGATCGACGGTGACTTCGACACGCCGGTCGCCGTCCGTGATTTCGTAGGCGGCCTCGTGCCGTAGTGTGATGCCGCCGCGGGACACGAACCGCTCGCCGGGCTTCCAGCCTGCGGGCGTTTGAGAACTCAGTGAGGGTGCACTCGACTCGGCCGGAATCGCGGTCGCCGCCGCCGTTTTGGTGCCGCCGGACTGGAGGCGGCCGATCAAGTCCACCAGGGTCACGACGCTGCCTTCGAGCTGCAGTTGCTCCGTCTCCTTGGCGAGTTGGCCTTCAGCGATCTTCGGCAGCCCCAGCTGGCCGCGCCAACGATTGACATTGGACAGCAGGTACGCCGTTTCGTCGGTGGACGGCTTATCTTCCGGGATGACCGTCAACTCCAATTTCTGACCCGCCGAATCGATTTCCAGGGTGGCAAAGCGGAAGATCGAACCGGAGCCTGCCCGCCAGCCTTCCGGCAGCTTCCACTGCGGTTTTCCGTCGGCAAACTGGAGCGAGCGGAGCAGCCCGCGAAAGGCGTCGGCTTGCGGCGAGATTGCCTCCTTGGGGCCCGCCAGCTTAAAGAGCCACACCTTGTTGCTCTGGGACACGGCGGCCGCTAGTAGGCGGTCGGAATCGGGCTTGGCAGCGGTCCCCGTCTCCTGCGGCAATGCGGCCGAATGGGGCGCCCGCGAAGTGGTTGCGGTCTCAGACTTCAGCACCTGATAGCGACGGATTTCCTCGCGCGGCTTGCAGCCGGCCGCTAGTAGACCGCAACCGGTCAACAGCACGAACCCCATCCGGGACCACGAGGAACTGTGCCTCGCGAGGCCCGGCCTACGACCCATCGAACTCGCCGGATGTAACATCTGCTGTGTGATTCTGTGAAAGCCTGGGAGGGAAAAACAGGGCAGGGACCAACGTTTGGCGCACCGACCCGACGATGGCCGCCTTCGCACCAAGACGTCTATATTCCTGGTTTGGCTGCGGCATTATAGCGAACGAGCACAATCAGGGCGAGTGCGACTCACGAGGCAGCGCGGGCGATTTTCAGAGCTGGCCGCAACCCAACACGCGAGTAGATGGCGTCAGCCCCCTGATGACCGCGTGCGCTGACGCTGGCCACTTGAAAATGTCGGATTGACTCACGGCGGAGGTTTTCAAAACGCTTGTTACTCGCACGGACGGTCGAGCCAGAGCACGGATGAATACCGAACCAGAAAGAAACCCGTGCTCTGGCTCTGCCATCCGGGCGAATCACGCAAGAAAGGTTGCACTTGGGCCAAGCATAAAGATGCAGTCTGCCTATCCAGGTAAGGTTCACAAGAGACCTGCCTGGGAGAAGTCAGTCGCCGCCGGGACTCACGCCTTCAGCTCGTTCCTGGTATAATTCTGGGCGGACGAGAAACGCTGCAGGCGGTAACGAAACGGTGTTTCTACGTGGTTCTTCCGGCGATCTTCGAGACTGGTAGCGAGCTTGTTCATGCAATTCCGGTTGCTGACCTACAACATTCACAAGGGC
This sequence comes from Planctomycetota bacterium, assembly GCA_026692885.1. Next base: position 7,723 of record JAPLNJ010001033.1, read on the forward strand.
ATCGGCGGGGTCGACCGCCAGTACCGTCTGGAACGCATCGTGGAGACGATCGCGCACTGCGCGCCGGACATCGTGTTGCTGCAGGAGGTAGACGATGGGGTGCCTCGTTCGCGCCATCACCGACAAGTGGATCTGCTGGGCGACCAACTGGGCCTGCCCTATCGGGCCTTCCAGCGGAACGTGACGCTCCGCGAAGGCCACTACGGAAACGCGATCCTCAGCCGCTTTCCGCTCCACGACGTGCACCACCTGGAACTGTCCATTCCGCTCAAGAAGCGGCGTCGCGCGCTGGCCGCCCACTGCCAACTGCACATCGACGGACACGCGCGGACTCTGTTGGTGGTCAATTCTCACTTGGGGCTAGCCGGGTTTGAACGCTCGATCCAAGTGCGACGTGTCTTGACTAGCGATCTGCTCCAGCACACGCACCGGAACACGGCCGTGATCGTCGCTGGCGACTTCAACGACGTGTGGGGCGGCTTGGGTAAGAGGCTGCTGGAACCAGAAGGCTTCCGCTCAGCAACGGGCTCCGCGAAGACGTTCCCGGCCTTCCTGCCCATGCGGCCGCTGGATCGGATCTACTATCGGGGCAACCTGCGTTTGGATCACAGTTTTGCCTCGCGCACCGAGCTGGCCCGACAGGCTTCCGATCATCTGCCGATGGTGGCCGAGTTCGCGATCTCGTGAGTCATTCGGCGCCGTTTGTCCGTTGGGATGCCCCGAGGGGATCGACTTGGGGTGGCTGACGGCACAGCACGCGATGCTGCGGGCCGCACTTGGCGGGGGCCTCGTTCCGCTCTGCCGCCAGCCACCCCCCTCACCATCCCCCCTCCTGCACGTCCAGTATGCGATCCGAGGCCGTGAAAGAATTGAATCCGCCACGAGGCTTGCACAAGACGTAGTGCCCACCAGACACAGGCAGTTTTGGTGGGCACGGCCCTACGATTTCTTCACAGTCCCTCTCCGCGTCAGCCGACACTGTTCGGTTCCGCCCAGTCGTCGCTGACCGAGGCGGCGCTGGCACTCCAAGCCTGGACACTCGGCGTTCGGAGGCCATCCGTGTCGCCTGGTCGTCCGAGGTGATGCGGTCTTGTGGAGACGCATGTTCGCGAATACAGTCGTTATCGTCGTTGTTGTCGGTAGACTTTAGCCTACCGGCAGAGTCGCCCTTTGCGGTGCCAGCTAGCGTTGGCCCGACCGGGGAAGTCGTGAAGTCTGAATGCGGAAGCCGTCCCCGCCGGCCGTAATTGGCGACGGGCATTGTCTGTGTTGGATGCGTCTCCAACGCAGATTCACGATTTGCGGCAAAAAACCACGCCGAGACCGTCCTCGTAGACAAGCGTCCAACGCGGTGACTCCCGAACCAGTCGACTGAGGTCTGGTCGAATGAGGTCTGGTTGTGGCGACTTGGCAATGGCGATGTGCTTGACTTGATACCGTGCCAGGACCGCTTCCCAATCCGCTGCTCCATCGCCTACGAGTAGGCAATCCCGCCAGGCACGCGGTTTGATCACGTGCAGGGAATTGGTGGTGACGAACACACGCATTCCGGGAGGACCGTCCCAGAGCAGCCAATCGCCCCAGCTTTGAGGGCAAAACAGGAGTCCTTGGGGAGGATGTTCGCGCAGATACTGAGAGATCCCGCGTGGCGTGTTACGGTTGTAGAGCTGGCGCGCCGGACGAGATCTGCCGGTGAGCGATTGCACTCCCAAAGGGGATAGCCCTAGACATGCCCATACGACCAGGGCGGAAACCAGCGTATAGCGAAAGGAAAGTTGGGGCACGGGGGAGTGAAGACCGAGTTCCGGGCCGAATCGCTGTTGCTGTGCTCGTCGAACCAAGAGACTCTGCAAATGCGGCAACAGCACGAACACCGCCACGCACACATACCAGTTGAGAAAACGGACCCTCAGGCAAACCGCGCAGGAGAACACCGCCAACAGCAGGATGTCGGTGGCAGTAAAACGCCGCCGACTGTGACGCAGCAAGATCATCAGCGCCAACCAACTGAGCGCGACCTGAAGCCCGGCAAACGATACGAGTTCCAGCCGAAACCACTCCGTAACGTACTGCAAATTAGGGTTTTGGGAAAACTTGATGGTGTCGATCAGCAGTTTGACTCCGTACGGATTCACCAGCGTGGACAGGACTGCCAGGGCGGTCAGGATCCACCATCGGCGGGCCTCTGAACTGCTGACGGCGGCCAACATGCGACGAGATCGCCTGACCGCGTCCACAGATTCGCCCAAGCTGCAGCAGCCGAGTACGACCAATCCGATGGCAAACGTGCCGTGCAGATTGGCCCACACCACAAACAACAGCGGGATCGAGACCCAGACAAACCAGCCTGGCTGCCTCCTGTCGGTGGTCCGATCGGTCGATTCTTTGGTACGGATGGGAGTGGCTAGCGCCACAAGCCACAGGAGGATGGCGAAGCACAGAACACCAAATATCTCTGGCCGGATGAACGCCAGCCTACCCCACGACAGACCAAGGCTGGCGATGATTCCGATCAGGGACAGCCCCCAGCTCCTTGTGCGCAAGTAAGACGCGCCCGCCAAGATTAGGAAGGTCGTCAGCATCGTCAACGCGTAGAGATGGGACAGCCAATCCGCGCCGCCACCGCGCTCCACAAGGGCTAGAATGACTTGGCTGAGCCAAGCCGTGTCTACGATGGGGATACCCCTGGCAAGTGGGACAAAGGGATCTTCGGTAGGCAGCCTCCGCTGCTCCACAATCCAGTTACCGTACAGGACGTGTCCCCACAGATCTGTGGGGTATAGAGGCATCCAGTTGCAGTACAGGAACAGTATGCCGAAAAGCGATGCAGCCCCCAGGTGGACTGGCTTGAAGGCCCACCGTGAGCTGAGTTTCGCAGTCAGTTGTTGATCGTCCGGTAGCACGGCGTGCTGTTGTGCTGTTTCCGACATGACGTTCAGGTTGCCCTCCGGAAATTCAGTTCGGTTCGTTAAAACGCCCGATGGACTGCTGTGATTACGACTCTAGCGGATGGGTATGACACGTTGGTGAATCGTCGTTTAACCCGGAGCCAACGGCGACGGCG
>JAPLNJ010001034.1 GCA_026692885.1 Planctomycetota bacterium
TTTCGCCCCTGCAGGGCTACCGGGATAAATCGATACCGTACCCAGGGCGGCGCTCTGCGGCTGTCGCCGCGACGCTCTGCCCTGGGCTGATTTGTTAATGCCCCTTTGGGGCGGAAGAGTTGTGTATAACGACGAGGGGCAAGCCGGGGGCATTCGTTGAATGCCAAAGCCACCCCGACCGTGGACAGCACGGACAGCAGTTAGTGGCTGGAAGAAAAGACAAGTCCGTGGTTTGACCGTAGGACGGATTGGCACTTCGGCTCGATGTTTCGGGGCCGAAGTGCCAATCCGTCCTACCACCGATTCGCCAGGCTATTTCCTTACAGCGCTGTCCTGCATCTCGATGGGGATGCCTTCCTCGGCGGCCAGGACGTGTTTCCAGCCTGCCGCTTTCATCTGTGACGTGCGGGCCTCGGTCTGTGCAGGCTCGCCATGCACCAGGACCACCTGCGCCTGGCGATTGATCTGGGACAGCCACTGGTCCAGATCGCTGCCATCGGCGTGGGCGGAGAAACAGGAATACGAATGGACCGTCGCACGCACCACGACGTCCCGGCCGTTGACCCGGATGCTTCTTCGCCCCTCTTTGAGCCAGCCGCCGGTGCTGACGGGATCCTGATAACTGACCAGGAACACGGCCGTCGATTCCTGAGGCATTAACGCTTCGGTCAAGTCGGCCGAACTGGCCCGGTCCATCATCCCGCTGGTCGTGATGAGCACACAGGGTCGCGGCAGCTGCTTGGGAAGGCGAGTCCCCTCGCGCAGCCCCGCGGGTTGCAAGGCGGCGTCATCGCGGGCGACGGCGTCACGAAACCAGCCGTCGTGCTGGTGCTGGCGGTACAGGCTCGTGATCTCGCGTGCCGTGGGCGACGGGCAGAGAATGGGCACGTCCGTCGGGAGCTGTCCTGCCTGCTGAGCGAGTCGAAGTTCATGCAGTATCTTCTGGGTGCGATCCAGCGCGAAGGCAGGAATCCAGGCGACGCCACCGCGTTTCACAACGTCCGCAACTTCCTGCCGAAACCTAGCCCGTTCCGTGTTGGCGTTTGGCTCACGATGCACGGCACCGTAGGTGGTTTCCACGAATACCACATCCACATCCGGCGCGGACTGCGCTGCTGGTACCAGCCCCGAAAGACTACTCCCCACGTCGCCCGAAAACAGAATTCGCCGCGGCTTTCCTCCCACGTCGATCCGCCACAGGATACTGGCCGAGCCAGGAATATGACCCGCCTCAAGGAACGTGACGGTGGTGCCTCGGGCTACGTCCACCGGAGTCGCAAACTTCACGGCACGGCAGAGGGCCATGACCGTCGCCACTTCATCCGCGACACACGACCTGCAGGTGGACAACTCGCTGTCATCCAGCCGGGCGGCCAATTCAGCCAACGAGCCGGAGGCTGATTGCAGGTTGCTGGGTTTGATCTTCTGCCGATACTCGCAGCCCGTTCGCCAGTGCACGGTCAGGCGTCGTTGGCTGGCTTGTGCCCGTTCGGAGGACTCCTTCGACCACACCCAATCCCGCACTCGCCCGCGATCGTACCGAACTTCCATCTCCAGCATGACCGGAGCCAATTCCCGGGTCGCCTCGGTCACGTAGATCGGCCCCGAGAAGCCTTGTTGAACCAGCAGCGGCAGGCGCCCGATGTGGTCGAGATGCGCGTGCGTGACGAACACGGCATCCAGCGAACGGGCCGCCACCGGCAGCCCGGCGGACCGACGTTCGGCTTGGGCCTGTCGTTCCTCATCGGCGCCTTCGGGGTACTGGGCACCGCAGTCGATCGCCCACTTGGCACTGCCCATGTCGAGGACCGTCAGCGATCCCGAAACCTGCTTAGCTCCGCCGAACACCGTGGCGGTTACGCGTACGGGACGACCCACCTCGCCGCCACGGCCAAGGGTCACGGAGGCGAGGGCCAGAACTACGCTGATCCTCAGACCTGTCAGGGCGGTTGACTTGCTTCGCATTTTGGTATCCCTTTCTTCCGTCCAGGCTGCGCGCCGACGGATCTTACTGCCCACGGCTGTGAACATCACGCCTATCTCGTTCCCACGCTCTGCGTGGGAACGCAAGTGTCTTGACGCTCCGCGTCGTCTGCCCAAGGACGCAGAGCGTCCGTGGCGTGCGTTCCGACGCAGAGTGTCGGAACGAGAAAGGTATCGTAGTCGTCACGCTCCGCCGTGACGATATGTCATCACGGCGGAGCGTGATGACTACTTTGAAAACCCGACAGTCGTTGCTGCGCCGGTCCTTACCGCGACTGTGCTGGAACGGACGGCGCGGGGGTGGAATCGACTGCGCGGGGCTTGAAATCCAGCCCCCTCCGAATTCGCTCGATGGCGGGGGGGTGGCTGTGGAGCCAGAAGACGCGCCAGGGATGCGGAAGAAGTTCGGAGCGGTTATCGCGGGCCAGACGGACTTCGGCATCAATGAAGGTCTGCTTTAGCCCCGTCAGCTCCAGCGACGCCTGATCGGCCTGACGCTCGAAATATTGGCTGAGCTGGGCTTCCACCGGGGCGAAGAATAACTGGCCCAGCAGCATGGCCAGCAGGAAAAAAGGCAGATTGGCCGGGTGGGCTAGCTCGCGCAGATGGAACTCTTGAACCACTTGCAGAAGGGGATACCCGATCCACAGCAGGATACAGCCCAGCCAGACGCCGAAGCAGCCCAAGACCATGCCGATCAGCACGTGGTCATGCTTCCAATGCCCGACCTCATGCGCGAAGATCAGCGCGGCCTCATCGACGGTGTGGCTGTTGATGAGGGTGTCGTACAGCACGATGCGCTGCTGGGAAAACAGCCCGGTAAAATAGGCATTCGTGTGCTTGGAATACCGGCTTTCATCAATTTCATAGATGCCGGCAACCGGGACCTTGGCTTGCGCCGCGATCTGCAGGATGCTTTGTTTGAGGGGGCCTTCGGCCAGGGGTTTCTGTTGGTAGAACAGCGGAGTGATCAGCAGGGGAAACAGCAGGGTGACCACGATTCCGAAGCCGGTGGTGACCACGGGAATCAGCAGCGGCCAGGAGCGGTCGAAGGTTCTTACCGTCCAGAGAACCAGCAGGATTCCCGCCATTTCCAGGCCCCAGGAAACGAGGGTGCGTTGGGCATACAGCAGCCACCATTGGGCAGCGGTGAGGTTGGAGAACCCCATCTGCTTTTCGCCGAGAAAACCCAGGCAGTAGTCGAAGGGAGCGGAACCCAGTTGCAGCAGGAAGAACAAGGCGGGAAGAGCCAGGCACGTGGCGGTCCAAAAGCCGCCGTTGGTCATGGCTTGTAAACGGTCAAATCCGGCCGCGGCCCAGCCAGTGAACATCAGCGTCAGGAGCATCGCCGCCTGGACAAACGGTGACGTCGCTTTGGCCCAGAACCCGTGGCGCACGTACTCACGGCCTTGTTGCAGGTCTTCTTCCGTGAAGAATCGCAGCACGTCGGCCCGAGCCTGCGGGTCGGGGTTGCCGTTCCAGGCGAGGGATAACAGAGTGCTGCGTAGAACTACCCAGGTGATCAAGATCAGCCAAAAGAATCTAACCATGACGGAATCATACACCGGGCCGAAAACCCCGCCTAGGGTCACGTTGTTGCACAAAGTGTAGGGTGGGCTGTGCCCACCAAGCACAAGCAGTCGTGGTGGGCACAGCCTAGGGCTCGGCAAAGTTGGGGTTAACATGGGAAATTAGCACGATGGCAAGGGCCAGAGCCTGTTTCGCCTTTTGCCCCGCAGGGGCCCATACGCCAGCGCGGGACAACGCCCTGATCGTGATCCCAGGTTCTTGCCCCGAGTTGGGGGCGCGATCCGTGAGCGGCAAGGCGCTAGCCGCCGGTTCCGAACGCCACCGGCGGCTAGCGCCTTGCCGCTGACAACTCACTCCACCGGCGGCGACTTGGTATAGGAGCCGAGCAACTCCAGTCGGGCCGTCTTGCGTTGCAGGGCCACCAGCGCCTTACGGACGCGGGCGTCCGTCTCGTGCCCCTCCATCTCGACGAAGAACAAGTACTCGTTCTCCGTCCGCGGCATGGGAAATGACTCGATCCACGTCAGGTTCAGGCCGGCCCGTTTGAAGGTCATCATTACATCCGCCAGGGCGCCTGGGGCGTGGGGGATTTCGAACATGACGGCCGTCTTGTCTTTTCCGGTGCGGCGTTCGACATGATCGCCGATGACAGCGAATCGGGTGAGGTTATTGGCGTTGTCCTCAATGTTTTCGGCCAGCACGGACAGACCGTAGTTGACGCCGGCTTGTTGGCTGGCAATCGCCGCCGCACCGGGCTTGTCCGCCGCCAGTTGAGCCGCGGCGGTGGTACTGGTCATCTCGACGAGCCGCGCCTGCGGCAGGTGCCGCGCCAGCCATTCGCGGCATTGGGACAGTGCTTGGGGTTTGCTGTAGACCTCCCGGATGTCACCGCGCTGGCCGCGGCCCAGCAGGTGATGATGAATACGCAGTTGTACCTCGCCACAAATGCGGGCCGGCAACCGCGCGAACATGCCCAGCGTATCCGCCACTCGCCCGTCGGTCGAGTTCTCCAGCGGGACGATGCCATAGTCGACTTGCTGGCGGTCTAATTCCTCGAAGACCGCCGAAATCGTGGCCACCGGGATCAGCTCCGCGCTGCTGCCGAACCGTTCGATGGCCGCCAAGTGACTGTAGCTGTACACGGGGCCGAGGTAACTCACCCGCAACGGCTTCACGAGCGCTCGAGCGCCGCTCAGCAATTCCCGGAACACAGCTCGGAGGCAGGGGGCCGTCAGCGGCCCTTGGTGGGCCTCGCCCAACTGCTGAAGCCACTGCTGTTCCGTGGCCAAGTCAAAGGGCCGTTCGCCAGCCGCTTGTCGCAGACGCCCGATCTTCTCGCTCAACTGTGCGTGTTCGCCGAGCAGTTTGACTAACTCGCGATTGACGCGATCGATTTTTCGGTTGAGTTCTCCCAAGGACGGAGAGGAAGAACCCGTCTTGTCCGTGCCGCGTTTTCCCATCTTTTTTCGAGCCTCACTTACAATCCAACCAACGTGTTCAACTCGCAACAGTGTCTCAGGTTACACATGGAGAACGATGATAACTTCGCGAAGTTGCAGGGAGAAGGCGATTTTCAGCAACGATCGCGGATTTGCTGCTGAGCGGCTTTCGTACCCAATTGTGCCAAAATGGCAGACATCTGAGATCGGACGACCGCTGCACGCTCTCGAACAACTCCGACGCTATTCATAAGATGTTTGTTTTTATGGCTTTACACTTATCGTACAGGCATCGTCGTGGCGTTGGCACAACCTTTGCTTAACAGGAGTCGACGAACCTGCAGAAGATCGATTGTGGAGAAGTCCTGGACGCCGATCGGGGTGCGGTCCAGTTTGGGAATAGCATCGTGTCGCGCAGAAAAGGAGAGTCCTTATGGCTCAAGGCGAAAAGATCATCGGGATCGACCTGGGCACCACGAACTCCGTGGTGGCCATTATGGAGGGCAGCGAAGTCAAGGTGATTCCCAATGCGGAGGGAAACCGGCTCACGCCCAGCGTGGTCGCCTTCACGGACAAAGGGGAGAACCTGGTGGGCGAACTCGCGCGGCGGCAGGCCGTTACCAACGCGCGTCGCACCGTCTACTCGGTGAAGCGGTTCATGGGTCGGCGACATAACGAAGTCGAAAACGAAGAGAAAATGGTCCCCTACAGAATCGTAGGCGGTCCCAGCGACTATGTGAAAATCGCGATCGACGATAAAGAGTACACGCCGCAAGAGATCTCCGCCAAGACGTTGCGGAAACTGAAGGAGTCTGCCGAGTCCTATCTCGGACACAAAGTGAACAAGGCGGTAATCACCGTTCCCGCCTACTTCAACGATGCGCAGCGACAGGCGACCAAGGATGCCGGCCAAATCGCAGGGCTGGAGGTGGCCCGGATCATCAACGAGCCCACCGCGGCGGCGATGGCCTACGGGTTGGAGAAGAAAGCCAACGAGACCATCGTCGTCTTTGATCTCGGTGGGGGCACCTTCGACGTGTCGGTGCTGAAAGTGGCGGACGAAGAAGGCCACAAGGTGTTTGAGGTGATTAGCACCAGTGGTGATGGGCACCTGGGTGGCGATGATTTCGACGAGGAGCTGATGAAGTATGTGGCGGCCGAATTCAAGCAGGGGCACGGCATCGACCTGCGCAAGGACGTGATGGCTTTGCAGCGTTTGCAGGAAGCCTGCGAAAAGGCCAAGAAAGAGTTGAGTCAGGTTCCGCAGACCGAGATCAATCTGCCGTTCATCACGGCCGATGCGGCCGGCCCGAAGCATTTGCAGGTCACGATCACTCGCTCGCAGTTTGAAAAGCTGGTCGATCACTTGATCGAACGCTGTCGCAAGCCCGTGACCCAGGCGATGCAGGATGCTAAGCTATCGCCGCGCGACATCGACGAGGTGGTGCTGGTGGGCGGCTCGACGCGCGTGCCCAAGGTGCAAGCTCTGGTGCGCGAGATGTTCGGCAAAGAACCGCACAAGGGCGTGAACCCGGATGAAGTGGTGGCCGTGGGTGCGGCCATTCAGGCCAGCGTGTTGTCCGGCGAGCGGCGCGACGTGCTGCTGCTGGACGTCACCCCGCTGACGCTCGGCATCGAGACCGAGGGAGGCGTGTTGACCCCGCTGGTCGAGCGGAACACGACCATTCCCACCGCCAAGAAACAGACCTTCAGTACCGCGGCCGACAATCAGACGGCGGTCACCGTCAAGGTCTTTCAGGGCGAACGCCGGATGGCCGCCGACAACCGGTTGCTGGGCGAGTTCAATCTGGAAGGCATTCCGCCGTCGCCGCGCGGGATGCCACAGATCGAAGTCAAGTTCGATATCGATCAGAACGGCATCCTCAATGTCGGCGCCCGGGATCTGGGCACCGGCAAGGAAGCCTCCGTGCGGATCGAACAGACGTCCGGCCTGTCCGACGTGGAGATCGAGCGGATGCGCAAGGACGCCGAATCGCATGCCGAAGAGGACAAGCGGAAGTTCGAACTGGCCGAGGCCCGCAACCAGGGCGACCAGATGTGCTACCAGCTGGAAAAGCTGATGAAGGACAATGACGTGAAATTGTCCGACGCGGACAAAGAACCTCTGAAGAAGGCCGTCGCCAAGGTTCGCGAGGTGACCAAGACCGATGACGCCCAGGCGATCAAATCGGCGGTCCGCGATCTCGAACAGGCCTCCCACGCGCTGAGCAAGGTGTTGTACGAAAAGGCCGGTGCCGAGCAAGCCGCCGCTGGCGGCGGCCAGGCTGCTGGCGGTGCCGCCGGGTCTGACGGCGGTGCAAAGCCCAACGACGACGCCATCGACGCCGAGTTCGAGGTAAAGCAGTAAGCGACAATGACATTCCGCTTGGAAAAATTGACGGTCAAGGCCCAGGAGGCCGTAGCTGCCGCCCAGAATATGGCCGGCGAACAGGGACACCCGCAGGTCGATTCCTTGCACCTCCTGCAGGGTCTGGCGGCCCAGTCCGACGGCATCATCAAACCGATCCTGGAAAGGATCGGCGTGAACTTGGGCCAAGTGTCGCACCTGCTGGCCGACGAGTTGTCGCGACTGCCCAAAGTCACCGGTGGCGCCACGCCGCAGCCCAATCAGCCACTGATACAGGTGCTGCAGGCCGCGCAGCGCGAAGCGGAAACGATGAAGGACGAATTTATTTCGTCCGAGCATCTGCTGTTGGCGCTGGCCAAGACGGCCTGCAAGGCGCAGCAATTGCTGCAAGTCAACGGCGTCCGCGAGCAGGACATTCTGAACGCGCTCAAGACAATCCGAGGCAGCAGTCGCGTCACCGACCAGAATCCGGAAGACAAGTATCAGGCCCTGCAGCGTTACGGCATCGATTTGGTGGAACGCGCCAGTCAGGGCAAGTTGGATCCCGTGATCGGCCGGGACGCGGAGATCCGCCGCGTGATGCAGGTGCTCTCCCGGCGCACCAAGAACAATCCGGTGCTGATCGGCGAACCGGGGGTCGGTAAGACCGCGATCGCCGAAGGCCTGGCGCTGCGGATCGTGCAGGGTGACGTACCGCAAAGCCTGAAGAACAAACGCGTCATCGCGTTGGACCTGGGGGCGTTGATCGCGGGCACCAAGTATCGGGGCGAGTTCGAAGACCGGCTGAAGGCGGTGCTCCGCGAAGTGGAAGCGGCCGGTGGCAACGTGGTGCTGTTTATCGATGAACTGCACACGATGGTCGGCGCGGGCCGGGCCGAAGGCGGTTCTGACGCGGCCAACCTGCTCAAGCCCGCCCTGGCCCGCGGCGAACTGCGGTGTATCGGCGCCACGACCCTGGACGAATACCGGCAGTACGTCGAGAAAGACGCGGCCTTGGAGCGGCGGTTCCAGCCGGTGTTTGTCGGCGAGCCGAACGTCGAGGACACGATTGCCATCCTGCGCGGTCTCAAGCCCAGGTATGAGACGCATCACGGCGTCAAGATCAAGGACTCGGCGCTGGTGGCCGCCGTGGAATTGTCGCACCGCTATATCACCGATCGCTTCCTGCCCGACAAGGCCATTGATCTCGTCGACGAAGCCGCCAGCCGGCTGGCGCTGGAGTTGGAGAGCGTGCCGACGGCCATCGACGAAGTCCAGCGGCGGCTGCGGCAATTGGAACTGGCCGCCCGGCAATTGGCCGACGACACCGAGGAATCGACGCAGGATCGGTTGGCCGAGATTCAGGTCGAAATCCAGAATCTGAAGCACAAAGAGGCCAGCCTGCGGGAGCAGTGGGAGGCAGAGAAATTGGGCCTGGGCGACGTCCAGAAAGTGCGTCAGGCCGCGGAACGGGTCCAGTTGGAGTTCTCCCAATTGGATGCCGCCATCAAGGAGAAGCAGGCGGCCGGTCTGCCCGTGCCGGAGGCCGACTACCAAAAACTGTACGAGTTGGATAAACAACGCCAACAACTCGGCCAGCGAATTGAGGCCGCAGAAGAACACACCGGCAAGCAGACGGCGGAACGGCGCCTGCTGCGGCAGGAAGTGACCGAGGAGGAGATCGCCGAAGTCGTCAGCGCCTGGACCGGTATCCCGGTGACCCGCATGCTGGAAACCGAGCGAGCCAAACTGCTGGTCCTGGAAGACCGCATCCACCAACGGCTGGTCGGGCAGGACGAAGCGGTCGAGGCGGTCGCCAACGCCGTGCGGCGCAGCCGGAGCGGACTGCAGGATCCGCATCGGCCGATCGGCTCGTTCCTGTTTCTCGGCCCGACCGGCGTCGGCAAGACGGAACTCTGCAAGGCCCTGGCCGAGGTCATGTTTGACGATGAAAACGCACTGGTCCGTCTGGACATGAGTGAATTCATGGAACGGCACACCGTCAGCCGTCTGATCGGCGCTCCACCGGGCTACGTGGGCTACGAGGAAGGCGGCAAGCTGACCGAAGCCGTGCGGCGGCGGCCGTATTGCGTGATCCTACTGGATGAAATGGAGAAGGCCCACCACGACGTGTTCAACATCCTCCTGCAACTCCTGGACGATGGTCGGCTGACGGACAACCACGGGCATACCGTGGACTTCACCAACACGATTGTGGTCATGACCAGCAATATCGGCAGCCAGTTGATCCAGCAGGTCTCCGAGGAAGGCGGGGATGTGGAAGAGATGGGCGAGGCGGTCCGGGACTCGTTGCGAGCGACGTTTCTGCCGGAGTTCCTCAACCGGATCGACGAGACCATCATCTTGCATCCCTTGAACCGCAATCAGATCCGCCGCGTGGTGGAGTTGCAGGTCGAGCGTTTGCGGCAGATGCTGGAGAAGCAGAACCTGGCCTTGGTCGTGAGCGAGGCGGCCCGCCATGCGATCGCGGCCCAAGGCTACGATCCCGCGTACGGGGCACGACCGCTGAAACGCGTCATCCAGCAGCGGATTCAGAACCCGCTGGCTTCGGAACTGCTGCGCGGCGAGATCCCGCCAGGCGGTGGCATGCGGGTGGACTGCCAGAACGGCGAATTCACGTTCGAACGCCTCGCGCCGCCCGGCGTCAGTGATGTCGAAACCGTCTGATGCGGCCGCCACCACGTAGGTCAGGCTTTCCAGCCTGACGTCAGGCTGGAAAGCCTGACCTACATGATGCGCGCACCCTGCTTCTTACCCACGGCAGACGTCCCCGCGCTCACAGGCTGTCCTTGATCGCCTGGAACATGGCCAGGATGTTCTCCGGCGGCGTGTTGCCTTGAATGTTGTGGATCGAGTTGAAGACGAAACCGCCCCCGTCGTTGAAGATCTCGATCCGCTCGCGCACCTCGCGGTAAGTCTCTTCCGGCGTGCCGCGGGCAATCGTCTGTTGCGTGTTCACCCCGCCGCCCCAGAAAGTGACGGACTTGCCAAACTCCCGCTTCAAGGTGCGGGCGTCCATCTTGGCCGCCGAACACTGCACCGGATTGAGAATATCGAAGCCGGCCTCGATGAACTCGGGCAGCAGATCAAACACGCTGCCGCAGGAGTGGATGAACGTCTTCCAGTTGCTCTTCGCGTGGATCAACTTGTTGACCGCGATGTGGTAGGGCTTGAACAGGTCGCGATAAGCGGCGGTCGAGATGAACTGGCCGCGTTGCGTGCCGAAATCAGTCCCGGTGATAAACGCGGCCTGCACACGGTCGCCGAACAGAGCAATCAGCGTTTGGATGTTCTGCAGAGCATACTCCAGCTGCTTGTCGAAAATGGCTTTGACATAGTCCACACGGGCGGCGGTTGAGATGTACCACTCTTCGACGTCGCGGATCCCCTTGGGATGCTTCAGGAAGGGGGTCGGGACCAGGGCGATGTCGCCGAAGGCCGCGCCGGGAACGATCAGGATCACGCCCGCATCCGGGACGGAGTCCAAGCGTTGGACCTGGGCGCGATAGTAGGCGAGGTCCGCCTCGCCGAGGAGGCCAAATTCCTCGCAGTTGTCCTCCGGGTTCAGGTGGTCGTCGTCGACCGGCGGCTGGCGGATGATCGAGTCGAAAAAATAGCCCCCCTGGGGCATGCGGCCGCTGGGCGGAACGCTCGTATCGCCTTCGGGATAGATCAATCGGTCGCCGGTCACCGGGTCGATGGTGATGTTGAAGTCGTCGCTGACCAAGACCTCCGTACCGTCAAACAGCGTGAATGGTTTCCAGCCCGTGGCTCCGGTGCCAAACATCGTGCGGCGCGGAATGACACCGATCACGTCAATGCCCAAGGCGTAGCGCAGCGCCTCGTCGACTTCGCCCAGCATCTGGTACGGTTCGCTCACCTTGACCCGGTGCTGGTCATCCTGCAGCACCAGGCGGCGGAGTCGGGTCAGGGCCGACACGTGAATGCCGGTCACTGCGGTCGCGCCGAAGTCGACGCAGACGCGGTCGGGTTGCTGGTGGTTCAGAGTCGCCTGCAAACGCTGTTTCGAAGTCATCATCGTTCTAGCCTTCTTGTGTGCTTGTCACTGTCGTCGATTGGTTGCCGGTACCGCTTTCGGTCAAGGCAAGGTCGCGATCAGGCGTACATCAGTCTTCCACGGGGTTCGGGGATGGAACGAGCTAGTTCCCGCGCCGTCTCGAGCCATTCTCGGATGATGACCTCCACATTGGCCAATGCCTCCTGGTATGTCGCCCCATCTGCCGCGCAGCCCGGCAGTTCAGGTACTTCGGCGATGAAAGCACTGTCCTCCTTGCTCCAGTACAAGACGATTTCGTATTGAACGCTATTCGGCATGTTCTCCCTCATTGTTCGTCCCGTCCGCTGTGTCTTCATCCGCGGCCTCGCTGGCCTGCTCCACGGCATCGCCAGCCAGCCGGTAGGAGACAATCACGCCGCGGACTTGCTTGACTTGGTATGGTTTCGCCTGGCCTCCGCGCGGTTGTAGGTTCAGAATCTCCATCACATCGTTGCGGGTGAAAATGTGGTGGCTGCCTCGGACACGCTCGTCGAAGCCGAGATGGCGTAACAGCGCGCATAGGTCAGCAAACCCAACATTCGCGTCCGCCGTGCCTCGCAGCACGCGGTCTAGCGTCTTTTCGACCCTACCCACGCCAGCACTCCTTACTGCCACAGTTGCCAATACCGTTGCCAATAGCGTTGCCAGAAACGTGGCAGGGCGTAGTGCGTCATAGGGGCCGAGCCAAACCCGCCTCGTGTTCTTGATCCACTTCGGCAAGCAATACATCGAGACGACCTGCCTCCAAGTCATCCTGAATTTGCCGCTCCCAGACCTGCTCGTGATGCTCTTCCAGCCACCCCATCAACTCAGCCAGATCGCTGGCCGGGAGCTGACTAATGGCCGATTCGATTTCCGTGACGCTCATACCTCAAGTCCCCACAGCACTTGTTGAACTACCAAACTGCAGGCTTGTCCGTTGTCCGGGCCACGCAGAACACGATTGGACAACCAAACAGTGTAGCAATTCACGGACCTCAGGACAAACCCCGCGGGCTGTATCGCAAGGTTACGCGCTATTCCTGTAGCTGTTCACGGTACACCAGCGGGATTCGAGGGATCGGTCACGGGTTTTGTCTTGTGACCGAACAGGATCCCATACCAGCAACGCAAAGCATCGATGGTGATCACCGCGGTCAGTGTCAACATCACCCCGGCCAGGACGCAGGCCAGCTTCAGAAGAAACGAGTTCAGCGGCACCGCCTCCGTTTTGTGCCACCAAGTGTGGATGCTCTGCAGGCCCGCGGCGAACACGGTCACGATGACAAACACCAACGGGACCGCCGTCAACCAGGCATACCTCCGCCGCGGCGCATGGCGCAACAAGTACGTTGTACCGACAGCCAAGGCGATCGTGGCCAGCAATTGATTGGCGATCCCCAACATGCGCCACAGCATCTCCAGGTTGCCGATGTACAACAGGCCGCCCCACAGGCCGCACACCAGAACGCTCATCCCCACGTTCACGCCCCACTTGGCTTCTCCGCCCAACGTGTACTTAGGATTGAACTGGGCCAGGGTTTCCTGGAACACAAAGCGGGCCACGCGCGTTCCAGTCTCCAGCAACGTAAGGATAAACAGGGCCTCGAACATGATCACGAAGTGATACCAGTAGGCCATCACGGAGTCCAGGATCGACTGGCGGTCCTCCTGGAATTCCGCACCTTGCACGTGGACTGACCAGATCCGGGAAGCCCAGCGCGTGACCTGATACAGCCCCGGCAAGTCCGTCAGCACGTCGGACATCCCGACGGCCAGCGTAACCGCGCCGCCCGTGCGTCCGACCAGTTTCTCTTGGACGCTTTTCTCCAACTTCGGCAAGTCCTTGGGCTGCAGATCCCAGCCGTGCTCCGTCTGAGCGTTGGCGACCAAAGCCGTGTAGGCCGCTTGTTGGGCCGCAGTGTCCTGCGGCACGTTGATCCGGAAGTAGTCACCTGGTTCCAGGGCACACGCGGCCACCAGCGCCATCAGCGCCACGAAGCCTTCCAGAATCATGGCTCCGTAGCCGATGGGCCGGATGTCCGATTCCTTGTTGATCATCTTGGGAGTCGTGCCGGACGCAATCAGAGCATGGAATCCAGACAAGGCCCCGCACATGATCACGATACACACAAACGGCCACACGGCGCCGGAGACCACAGGACCACCGCCGGCCAGGAAGTGTGTGGTGGCCGGCATCCTCAGCGGCGGGTGCACGGCGAAGATGCCCACGGCCAACACCACGATCACGCCGATCTTCATGTAGGAACTCAGGTAGTCCCGCGGGCACATCAGCACCCACACCGGCAAGATCGAGGCGATCGCGGCGTAGCACGGCAGCATGATCGACAGCGTCGGTTTGCTGAAGATCAGGTACTGGCCCCAGGCCAAGCCCGCCACGGGCTTACCCAGGATCACGCCCAACAACACGATGGTGACTCCGATGACGGAGGCTTCGCCGATTTTGCCGGGCCGGATCTTGTACATCCACGCACCCGTCAGCAGCGCGGCCGGAATGGTGACCAGGATCGTGAACATGCCCCACGCGCTCTCGCTCAGGGCATTGACCACAACGATGGCCACACTCGCCAACACGGCGACCACGATGAACAACGTGGCAATCGCCGTGGTGGCGCCAGAGACCGGCCCGATCATGGTGCGGGCGATCTTGGGCAGCGTCAGGCCGTCATTGCGGACCGACGCGAGCAAGATGACGAAGTCGTGCACGCCGCCTGCCAAACACGCCCCGATCACGATCCACGCGAACCCGGGAAAGTAGCCCCATTGCGAGGCCAATACGGGTCCGATCAGCGGGCCGGGGCCGGCGATGGCGGCGAAGTGGTGCCCGAACAGAACCAGACGTTTGGTCGGGTGGTAATCGACGCCATCCTTGAGCCGATGGGCCGGGGTGGGATGGTTGTCGTTCAGCACGCCGACTTTGGCGGCCAGGAACGCACCATAAAAGCGGTAAGCGACGGCGAAAGCCGCCAACGCGGTAATGACCAGCCACAGCGAGTTCAGCGAGTTCACGGCGTCCCCTTTCCTTGCCGACGGAAGTAATCACGACATCATATCCCCTGTCCCACACCAACGGCAACGGCAGGGACGCCAAGGACCGGCGAATCAATAAGTGTTGGGTTTTCAAAGTAGTCATCACGCTCCGCGTGATGACATGTCGTCACGGCGGAGCGTGACGACTACTATACCTGCGACAGTTATTGATTCGCCGGTCCTAACGCGGCCTGGGGCCGCAACCAAAGTAGGTCAGGCTTTCCAGC